>JABJOY010000025.1 GCA_018664075.1 Porticoccaceae bacterium
ATCGTACCATCCAGTTCAGATAACTGCCCTGCTCGCCCCAGAGGTAGATTAGCCAGATCAGCTTTGCCTTGCTCTGTCTCATAATAGTCAGCCACCAGATCCGTATGCAAAAAGCCCGGCGCCAATGCATTAACCCGGATGCCATGCTCCACCAGCTCGTGCCCCATGACAGCAGTCAGCTGATTGACCGCACCTTTAGAGGCACTATAATGGGTCAGACCCTTAAATGAAGACACCGCACAGATCGAGGAAATATTAATAATATTGCCACCAATGCCCGCGGCTAACATGCGCTGCGCCCCTTCCTGGCCCAGATTAAACACCCCTTTAACATTCACATTCAGCACATGGTCCCAGTTGCCCTCCTCCATCTCGACAAAGGGTTGACGACCTGTGGCACCGGCATTGCTAAAGATAATATCCGGCGTACCAAATTCCTTCTCGGCAAGATCAAAGCCTGCTTTGACCGAAGCGCGATCGGTCACATCCATGGCCACTGCCAGAGCTTTGCCGCCCTTGGCCCTAATACTCTCAGCAAGGTTCTCCAACAGATCTACTCTCCGTGCAGCACAGACTACTGCAACACCATTATCTGCCAGCAATTTAGCGATATGCTCTCCCAAACCACTGGATGCACCGCTGACCATTGCCACTCTGCCCTTCACGGAAAATAGTTTATCTATCACGGAATTCACCTTTTTATTATTTTTAAATTAAAACTGCAGAGATTAGAATTGCACTCGCTTGGTAAAGCCACCATCAATCACCACATTGGTGCCAGAGGTGTAGGCTGACAATGGGCTCAGCAGCAGAGCCACCTGCACACAGACTTCTTCAGCGGTGCCCATGCGACCTGCAGGAATCATGGCCACAGTAGACTCATAGATTTCTGGCATTGCGGCTTTAATCTGATCCCAGGCACCACCATCAATAAAGATCGGGCCCGGGCTTACGGTATTAACCCGAATACCCATAGGCGCCAGATCCTGAGCCAGATTGCCGAAGTAGTTGAGCAGTGCGGCTTTCATCGCGCCATAGGGCACAGCACCGGCGAAGGCTTCCAGAGAAGCGGTAGAACCAATGCTGACAATAGAGCCACAGTCAGATTTTTCCAGATGGGGCTTAGCTGCATTAACCGCTTTCCAACTGGCCAGAACATCGGCTTCAAAATTGCTGCGCCATCCGGATTCCTCTGCATCAGCGCCACCGGCACTGACATTGGCGACAAAGCCATCGACGCCACCTAGGGCATCGGCACAGTTGCCCACCCAGGCTTCCAGTGAAGCAGAGTCAGTGACATCAACCACTTCACCATGGGCTTTTACGCCCATGGCTTTAATAGTATCTACCGCAGCGTTTACCTCATCGGCATTGCGCGCACAGATACCTACATTACAGCCCTCGGCGGCCAGTGTTTTTGCCAGGGCAAAACCAATGCCCTTAGATGAACCGGTAATCAAAACTGATTTATTCTTTAATTGCAGATCCATAATGATCGCTCCTTATTATTGGTTTTATATGGCGTCAAATTTCAAATTGCATATAGCGTGACAGGTGAGAATCTCGCGATCCAAACATCACACCAATAGCCGCCAAGCGTTTAAAATAATGACCGACACTAAACTCGTCGGTCGTGCCTATTCCTCCGTGCAGCTGTATCGCATTGTGCGACACATACCGCCCTGCCTTGCCCACCTTTGCTTTGAGAGCGGCAACACATTGCTGTGCATCCTCAGAGCCGTTATCTAATTTCCAGGCCGTGGCCATTAGCAGTGATCTGGTTAATTCAATGTCCATATACATATCTGCCATGCGGTGACGCAACACTTGAAAGCTGGAAATTGACTGGCCAAATTGTTTGCGCTGTTTGGTGTAATCTACTGTGGCATTGAGCAATGCATCCATTGCGCCCACAGCTTCAGCACAGACGGCCACTATGGCTCTTGAGAAAATTGGTTCCGCCAGCTCAGAAAACTCACCGGCAACGCCCACCAGAGCCTGAGCATCCAATGCAACATTGTCCAACTGCAATTCACAGGCCGAGCGTCCATCATAGGTTTTATAGTTTTTGCAGCTCAGTCCTGGAGCATTTTTAGGCACCGCAAATAGGCTGATGCCCGCAGCGGAATCCAATACATCGTTGCCAGTGCGAGCCGTCACTAGAAATAGATCGGCCTCGGGGCCATTGAGCACAACCGCCTTGTGGCCATTGAGCAGGTAGCCATTGGCAGCCACTTCAGCCTTGGCTGCTACATACTGAGGGTTGGCCATATGGCCTTCCTCCAGGTAGGCCAGCGCCCCCTGCAACTCTCCGGCCATTAGCCCGGCGAGATACTGTTGTTTTATCGCAGTCTGCCCACCGGCCTCAAGCAAGCCGCCCACCAGCACCACAGATTCCAGATAGGGCTCCAGCACCAGATACTTGCCAAACTGCTCGCACAGAATCATGGTCTCCAGGGCGCCACCACCAAAGCCACCGGCCTCTTCCTCAAAGGTCATGGCCAGCCAGCCCAGGTCTGCAAACATCTGCCACTGCTCGGCATTAAAGCCAGCATCCCGAGCAAGCGCAGCCTGACGGTTTTCGAAGCTGTAGTTTTCGCGCAGGTACTTGTCTGCACTGTCGTGCAACATGGTCTGTTCTTCGCTGTATTCAATAAACATGCAATAACCCCACTACAGCCGCAGAACTCGTTTAGCGATAATATCTCGCTGAATTTCTGCCGAGCCTCCATAAATAGTTGAGGCGCGATTATTAATATATTCGGCCATGGTGGTCAGGCCACAGTCGGGGCCTATGGTGTCGCCCTGATAGCTTGGCTGCAGAGCATCCAACTGCTTAACCAGCGCATGTTCACCCATTACTTCCAGACTTAATTCATTAAAGCGCTGACCAATCTCTGTGCCCACCACCTTGGTCAGGGACGACAGTGCTCCGGCATTACCACCTGCCTCAAAGGCGCCCTTAACCCGCAGCTCAGTATATTCAAGGGCCAGTGCGTCCACCGCAATATCGGCCAGCTTGGCGGTAAATACAGGGTTCTGGCTCCACAGCTGGTTATCAGCATCGCGCTGAGAGTTTGCCTGCTTATTGATTTTGGCCATTTGTTTTTTATGGTCGATGGTAAAATTGTGGCCTCCGCGCTCAAATTCCAGCAGCGACTTGGCTACATCCCAACCCTGGTTTTCTTGCCCTAGAAGATTGCTCGCGGGAACCCGCACATTGTCAAAAAACACTTGGCACTGCTCAACGGTGCCATCCAGGCCAACAATAGGTTCGACCTGAAGGCCCTGAGAATCCATATCCACCAATATAAAACTGATGCCAGCCTGGGGGCGTCCCTCTTTTGAGGTTCTCACCAGACAGAAAATTTTATTGCTGTGCTGAGCATAGCTAGTCCAGATTTTTGAACCATTGATTAAGTAGTCGTCTCCATCCCGCACCGCAGAAGTAATCAACGATGCCAGGTCAGAGCCGGCACCGGGCTCGGAGTAGCCCTGGCACCACATGTCTTCGCCGGAGAGTATTCTCGGCAAGTAATAGTCTTTTTGCTGCTCAGTACCGTGGAGCATCAGCATAGGCCCCAGCATCTGCAAACCCATTGCGGGTAACGAGGGTGCATTGGCCAGCTTGCACTCCTCCTGAAAGATATAACGCTGATTGAGCGTCCAGCCTGTTCCGCCGTATTCCGCGGGCCAGTCTGGCGCAATCCAACCCTGACTATGCAGCGCCCGGTGCCATTTCATAGTGGCATCGTAATCCGCAAATACACTGGTCATCAGCTCACCGGCACGCACAATATCTGGCGTCAGCGCGCGCTCAAGAAAGGCTCGGACTTCTTCGCGGAACAGGTTATCGGTCATAGATTATCTCGGTTGAAAATTTAACGACTGCAACATAAACAAACAGCCTTGTTTTTATTTTATGGTCAATAGCAAACTATTGCAACGAAATCCCGGCTAGCCATGAGTTGTTCTGGTTCAGCAAAAATATTATCCCTCTGCCTGCACAGTCTGTTTAATTTGTTGCCGCAGTACATCTTTGCGCACCTTGCCCGATGCGGTTTTTCCCAATTCACTGCAAAACTCCAGCCGCTGAGGCCACTTTTGTTTGGCCAGCCCGCTGCGCTCTAGAAATGGCTTGAGCTCCGATAGGGTAAACTGTGCTGAATCTCGGGTGACCAGAAAAGCACAGACTCCCTCGCCCAGCCTCTGGTGCGGCATGGACACCACGGCTGCCTCAGAGATCAACTGGTGCTGATGCAGTACATCTTCGATTTCCCTAGCGGAAATATTTTCACCGCCGCGGATAATAATGTCCTTCTTGCGATCGGTGATAACAATGGCTCCCTCGGGGGTAATATGGCCTATATCACCAGTGTGAAAGTAACCTTGGGCATCAATGGCATCACGGGTTTGATATTCCTCGCCATAGCCAAGCATCATTGCCGGGCCCTTGGCCAGAATTTCACCATCTGCACCCTGGGGCAATGGATTGCCTTGATCATCGACAATCAACACATCCCAGTTATTGATTCGGCCATCGGTGGTTGCCGCTAGGCTCTCGTCTTCTGGTGCAGTGAAGCCAACTGTGATCAGCGGCGCTTCGGTACAGCCGTAAACTCTAAAGGCTCTGCAATGAGTCAGTGTGCTATGGGTATCTACAATCAAATTGGGCGGCACCGAAGCACCACCACAGGCAAAAAGGCGCATGGATGGCAGACCCAGAGAATCCCGTTTGGCCTTGTCTACCAACTCCTGTAAAAACGGCGTTGCGCTGATACACGCAGTGGCGCCGATCTGCTCAATATAGCTAACCGCCTTATCTACATCCCAGCGCTCCATAAAGGCGGTTTTGCAGTCACTGATAAAGGCCTGCTCAATACCATTGGCAAACCCGGTAATATGTGTAACCGGTGAGGGCATCAACATGACATCAGCTGAACCCAGCTGCCAGGCATCTACGCCATTATCTATAGCCCGCGCCAGGGATTGATGGCTGTGCCGCACTGCCTTGGCTCTGCCCGTAGTGCCAGAGGTGTACATTATTACCTTAACCGCATTCATATCGGTTGGTTGCTTATCCGGTAGCGGCCCTCTGGGCGAACTAATTAAATCCTCGTATTGCAGCATATCTGCCGACCCTTCAGCCTGGCGTACAGAAACCACCATCTCAAGATCGGGCAGTTGCGGTAACAGTCTTGCCACCATGGCCGGAAAGTCATAATCCCGATAGAGCCCAGGAATAAATAAACAGCGGCTGCGGCTGTCAGCCAGAATAAAGGCCAACTCGCGATCTCGATAAATCGGTATCACCGGGTTAACTATCAGCCCTAGCCAAACTGCAGCAATATCTATGGCCACTGCCTCGCGCCAATTGGGCAACTGAAAACTAATTACATCGCCGGCTTTTAATCCCAGCGCCGACAACGAGGCCGCCAGAGCCATGGCTTCATTGAAAATACTGCCGTACTGAATATGTTGGCCATTTTCAAGATAGATAACAGTCTCATCTGGAGAGCTAAGGGCTTTTTGCCAGCTGTAGTCCGCTAGATTTTTTTCTCGTAGTTGCATGTTAGACCTATGTGGCAAATACCGTCCTAGCGCCTGCGCCTGGACATAGAGTCCAGCCAGAGCCAATAGATGGGCCTGAAACCAGGACATATTGAGGTTTAAGGTAACCCAATCTTAAAAAACATACAATGCTGTTTTTTAATAAAACGACGGTCTTTATTTTCTGATGCCCTAACACCCAAGCTATACGCCAGCTGACATAAGCGCTGTAAATACAGCTCTATCCCTGAGTCGAACAGGGTCATATGAACTGGTACTAGGGTCAAATGTTTGTCCCTAAAATGGGTTGAACTTTTCAAAAACTAGCGCTATATTGGTGCAAAGCAAATAAAAAGCCAACTCGCTTGTTTTTTGTTTTACAAAGGGGTGAGCATTAACGACGGTACGTTTTAACTGCCTTCTGATGCTATAGAACTACAAAAATGTCCTGAGGGTCTTAGACAATGATTTATAAAAAAAGCTATAAAAAACAATTGCTTCCTGCTCTAATCTCAATCTGTACCATTCCACTTGCTTCGACCGGCGCTATTGCCCAGGAAGAGTCAGCGGGTCTTGAAGAGATTGTGGTTACTGCTCGAAAGCGTCAAGAATCAATCCAAGATGTACCTGTGGCAGTGTCTGCTATCAGTCCAGGTCAACTAGAGCGCGGGTCTATCACCAGCTCTCTTGATTTGGGTAAATTGGTTCCCAATGTGGAACTCCATGAGACAAACATTGGCTCTGAGTCATTGAGTGCATCGATTCGTGGGCTAAGTTACGACGATATCGAAAAATCAATTGAACCCACAGTAGGTGTGGCTATTGATGGTGTTTTCCTAGCCAGTAATTCTGGTGCTGTATTTGACTTTTTTGATGTTGAATCAGTGGAGGTGCTGCGTGGCCCTCAGGGGACTCTGTTTGGTCGCAATACAATCGGTGGTGTCATTAATGTGCAGCGCACCGAGCCAACAGGTGAATTCGGTGTAAAACTCGAAGCTGTTGCTGGTGACGAGAGCCTAACCGACCTTAAAGGTGTTATAAACATGCCCCTTACAGATAAAGGCGGCATTAAACTATCCTTTAAAAACACTGAATCAGACTCGCACGTCTACAACACAACGCTAAATGATCGCCGTCCGTTCAAGGACTCTACATCAATGAGTGTTTCTGTTAAGTATAACTTTACCGACAGCACCTCAGCAGTAGTAACTTACGATGACTACGAGCATGACACAACCGCACCAGACAACATCTTTGTGAGTGCGAGTGCATTAGGCGACGGCGCCCGTGCTTCAGAGGCTGATGACTGGAATACATCTCCACAGGGTATTCCTTTAACTGCTTCGCTAGAAGGTGAGAACACCACCTTGAAGATTACTCATACCACCGATGACTATGAAGTGAAGTACATCATGGGCATCATGGATTATAAAGAAGCGGCAGATGAGGCCTCTTGGGGAACGCCTGGAGTTTTCTTCCCTGTAGATCGAGATCAAGATTTCAAGCAGACATCTCATGAGGTTCAATTCATCTCCGATTATGATGGCCCTATGAACTTTGTTGCCGGCTTGTACAGCATGAAGGCCGATTCTTATATTTCATCTGGTCCGATTCAGAACTTCACATCTGAACATTCATTAGAGACTCTCGCCTTGTTTGGAGAGATGAGCTATGAAATAGATGATCTCTGGTCGCTGACCCTGGGCGCTCGATACACTGAGGAAGACAAAGAACTAGATACTCGCTCTTATCCTCTGGTAGTTGGGAACGCTGCAAGACTTGCCGACAGCAGTGATCCAGCCGATCTGCTCAATGCGTCAAGCCCAACCTTCGAAGACGATAACGTGTCTTACCGTATTGTTTTGCAGCGAGAATTGGATATGGGCATGATGTATGCCTCTTATTCAACCGGCTTCCGCAGTGGCGGCTTCTTTAACCGCGGCACCACTGACTCAGAAGTAGCGCCTTTTGAATCTGAGGAAGTTGCTAGCTTCGAAATCGGTCTGCGAAGCAACCCAACTGATAACTCGCAGATCAATATCACCTACTACAACGCCGAGTACACAGATAAGCAGGTAACTGTTATTACTGCCGCCAGCGACCCGGTGTGTGGTAAAGGTGGTGCTGCCGAAGATGCGAACGGTGTAACCTGCTCCTTTGTGCGTAATGCCGGTGAAGTGAGCATGGATGGTATCGAGTTTGAAGGGGTATTAATGGCCTCAGAGCAGTTAACCCTGCGCACATCGATTGGTACCTTCAGTGGTGACTATGACAAGTATGACTACAATGGTGTAGACATCTCAGACAAAGCTAGACTGCTATATGCGCCTGAGCTAACTGCATATTTTGGTGCAGAATATACCTCTGAGATGGCTGGTGGTTTAATCACCGTCAACGCCGGATTAAGCTACAAAGATGAAGTCGAGACTCAGGCTGACTGGTCCACCTACGACCCAGCAACAGGTCCAGAGGTGACTATTGATAGCTACGAGTCAATGGATATCTCTGCAACCTATATCAAGGATCTAGGCAACGGTACTCTGAAGGTTCGCGCCTACGGAACTGATTTGCTAGAAAGCGGAAATAGAGTTAGCCGCAGATATGACGCAGGCGCATTTGCCTGGGCTGAGTTGGCTCCCCGCCGCCAGATGGGTATAGCGGTAGGATACGAGTTCTAAACACTGCAACACAAGCAACACCCAAGGGCGATTGAACCCAGTTCAATCGCCCTTTTTTATGGACGCAAAAAAAAAGCCGCTAACTAAAGCGGCTTTTAAATTTCCCCCTATACCCAACCTCAATCAGAACCCCATCTCAGTGGCAGTGGGTACCCGGCGTAGGGTTTGGCCACCAGAGATATCCAACATTCTACCCGTCATAAATGACTCATCCGACAGCAGCCACAGTGCAGCATTGGCCATATCCTCAGTAGAGGGCAGTTTGCCCATAGGTATCTCATTGAGAAATGCCTGCCGAATGCTGGGCATAGCCAGAAATCCCTCAGTCATCGCACTGGGGGTAAACCCTGGAGACAGAGAGTTAACGCGGATATTCTGCCCGCCGTACTCAACTGCCGCTATACGCACTATATGGTCGGCTCCAGCTTTGGTCCCTGCATAAGCCGCAAGCCCAGGAGGAGCCAGTAGAGCGGTCTGAGACGAGGTTGTCACCACAGAGCCACCATCGCTCATGCGGGCTGCCATATGCTTAATAAATAAGGTGGTTCCAATCAGGTGCACCTCGCAGTTTTGCTGCAACACCTCGCGGCTGATATCGGCGATCGCTGAAGAGGTTTCAATACCCGCAAAGTTAATTGCGCCATCCAGTTTGCCATAGTGGGTCACTGCTGCATCAGCAAGCGCAGCAAGTTGCTGCTCATCAGTAATATCGCAGCCAATCGCCACTGCTCCCAAGCTGTCCGCGATAGCCTGCACCCGGTCCAGCCTGCGTGCCGCCAATACCAGCTTGGCGCCCTCAGCCTGGCAGCGTCGTGCGGTTGCCGCACCCATGCTGCGCTCATCAGACGCACCAAGAATTACAATAACTTTGCCTTCTAATCTACCTGCCATGTCTATTTACCCCTGCTGTTATATTGTTATTATTCAGCGGCAGCGGTCAGATCTTAACCAGCTGCTTACCAAAATTTTGCCCCGAGAAAAGGCCAGCCAGTGCTTGCGGGCACTGCTCTATACCCTCAAGGATATATTCTTTAACCAAAATCTTGCCCTCATCAACCCATTGCATTAACTGCTCGGTGGCCTCTGGGTAACGATCCACATGGTCGAGCACAATAAAGCCCTCCATATGGCAGCGGCGAATCACCAGCTGCATATAATTTTTTGGGCCCGGCGGCAACTCTGCCACCTGATAGCCACTGGAGATACCGCCACAGAGCACAATGCGCCCGTAGTTCGCCATATTGACCAGCACCTGGTCGAGAATCTCGCCACCAACATTATCAAAGAAAATATCGATCGAGTTTTTGCAGAGCTCTTGAAGGCGCAACTCCACCGACTCAGACTTATAATCAATTACCGCGTCATAACCCAGCTCGTCCAGCAGCCACTGACACTTGGCCTGCCCGCCGGCAATACCTATAACCCGGCAACCCATTAGCTTGGCAATTTGACCCACGGTAGAGCCTGTGGCACCAGCTGCGCCAGAAATGACAATGGTATCGCCGGCCTTTGGTTTGCCTATATCCAGCAGGCCAAAATAGGCAGTAAGCCCTGTTAAGCCATAGATATGCAGCGGGTAAGAAATAGGTACGGACTCAATAATTTTTTCTACTGGAAACAGCCCAGAGCCATCACTAATAGCGTATTCCTGCCAGCCAAAACCACCCTGAACCCGGTCGCCGATCTGGTAATCTGCATGCTTGCTGGCAATCACTTCACCGGCGGCAACTGAGCGCATCACCTCACCAATGGCCACTGGCGGTACATAGCTGCGCACATCGTTGAGCCAGCCACGCTGAGCTGGCTCAAAGGATAGATACTGGGTTTTGACCAAAAACTCACCATCGGCAAGCTCGCCGACAGTTTCGGTTTCAAAATTAAAGTGCTGCTCAGCTACGGTGGTTTGCGGCCGTGACTTTAATGTCCATTTGCGGTTGGTCAATGCTGCTGTCATGGGGTGTACCAGATAGGCGAGGAGTAGGCGCGGTCCTGAATAATATCTGGCGCACGGGGGTCAATTACCGCACCGAAATAGGCTCGGTCATAGGCGGTCCAGCGCGGCGTAGGAATCTGAATAACCCTTGCATAATAGAATGCACGCTGTTCAGGGTCGAAGTCTGGGTCAGTCCAAACGGCAGTTAACTCAGGGTCGCCTATGCTATTGCTATAGGTGGTATTTGCCAGGTCTACGCTGTTGCCCACCGGCGGAATCTTGCCTAACCAATTAGCACTGCGGTTATCTGACAGGGCTACATCAAAGATGTCTTCATGGGTTTGGCCATTAGCATCCAACCAGCCTTTGATGATTTGCACGCGGTCCAGGTTGGCGCCGTCCGGGTCTCTGGCCGCAGCCACCATAAAGCTAGGTGCACTGCCGGCTTTGCTGCGCGTTAGGTCGCCGCCCATAGGCACGCCCTTCTGGTAGCCAATGCTGGCAAAGTTAGCCTGCAACAGGTCGCTGTGGGTAAACTCCCAGCCACCAAAAAAGCGCAGCTGGATACGGGTGCCCGAGGTGGCATAGACCTCACGGCGCTTAATCGCCTGAAACAGCGACTCGCGAGTATTTTCCGGTGCCCACACCGCCGCCAGCCCCGAAGACACCAGCTGCCAAATCTTTTGCAGTTGATCGGCCATTCGCTTTTCGGTGCGGTCTACAGAAGGCTCATCATGGGCAAACTTACCAAAAAAGTTATCCTCATAGGTGGTAGCCATACCAGTGTGGGAGTCGGTGCTGCCAATTAGGCCAAACTTAAACGGGTTAGCACCCAGATTGGCCTCATGGCGCAGGCCCTCTTTCAGTGCCGAGCGGCTGTATTCGTACTGCAGCATCTGCGGCTGTTTGGGCGTATCCAGAGTAATATTGCCCTCATCCCATGTCTCAAAGTTCGCAAACTCATCACTGGGTGAAAGAAACGGATGGGCCTCGCCATCGCCTTTGATCTGGGTGGTTTCATACACCGGCTCCCAGCGGGCACGTTTACGTGCATAGGCCTCGTCAAGTGGCAGCCCATTTTCCCGATTAGGCGAAAACATGCGTCCATTGCTGACATTGCCATTGTGGGCAATGGCAATCACCTCGCCTCCGGTTTCCTTTTCATAGCGAGCAAGGGCATCCCAGAGATCTTCTGGGTCATTGCTGTGCTGTGCTGAGAACGGCGTATGCTGCGAGGCTATATCTGCACCATCTTTGTAAATCACCACCCGGTGCAAGTTGTCGCCAGTGATCATAGAGGTCCATTCATAACCCACAAAGGCGGTAAACAGCCCCGGCTCGTTGTATTTGTCCGCCACTGCCGCAGCCTCTGACCAGATTGATCTGCGCAAACTTTCAGGCGTCAAATACTCAGGTTCGCTGGTTTGAATAGCATCAGAGAAAGCCAGTGCCAAGCCCATCATATCGCCCTGCTTCATCATCTGCTGCCATTCCATGCCCATCTTCCACTCCTTTAGACGGGGGTCATTGGCCTCCAACTGAGCATAGATACCTAGGTACTCCGCATGGTCGGTCACTGCCAAAAAGTCCAGGGGACGGCGCAGTCGCGCCGGCATACCATTATCTGCTTCCACAGTCTGTCCGCGGGCAAACATAAAAGCCTGATCTTTAGTCAGGCGGGTCTGCAGAATATAGGCATCTGCAGATAGCTGTGAATGCAGATGCAAATCACCCCAGTAGAGATTGGTTAGACCCTCTCTGACCGGTGCTGAATAATCCAACTTTTGCTCTGCCAGCGTTGCTTCTTGGTCATTGGCATGTAGTAAATCACTCATTGCCAGCACCATCACCACGGTTGTGGCGCTACTGATAAGCTTGTACATCATTGTGCCCCTGTTTTAATCGTTATTATTTATAGGCAGAGAGGGGGGTAACAATCTCAATCAGATTGCCGTTGTTATCCCGAATAAACAGCAGCCGCACACCGGCTGCATCAAAGTTGGTAGGCGGCAGCTCAAGCTCTACACCGCGACTGACCAGTTCGGCCGCCACCGCATCCACATCGGCGCTGTTAAAGGCCATATGCACATAGCCGCGATCAGACATAGCGGTAAATATATCAGGAGCAACCGACTCTTTCTGAAAAGCCTGTTTGGTACCCACCACCTCAATCATAAAACCATTGGCGGCGATATAGCCCACATCTACATCTGGGTAACCTTCTATATCCCATTCCCGCACTACCTCAAAGCCAAGTACTCTGTTATACCAGTCTAGAGTGGCTCTGTAGTCGTCAGTGGAGATCATAATATGGTCGGCGCGCATCTGGGCCAACGGGTTGACTTTAGGTGCGCTATCTTCGGCGACAGCTAGGCCAGCAAAAGAGACAAGGCAACCAATAACATATCCCGCAACAGGGGTTTTAAGCATCCGCATCACCTCAGCTGGTCTGAATTTACAATATCTGTGGCAACATAATCATTGAGCAGCTCATGGAAGCGCTGCACCCGCTTCTCCTGATGCGTCAAAATACAGCCCTTAAAGCCGCGGGAATTGAGGCCCTGCTGCTGGCTGGTACCAATACTCAGATCCTGGTCGGCAACAAAGCCCACCGACTGGCCATCGCCAGACACCGAGTGGCGATTCTCCGCCCATTCCAGAGGCATGGGGCCTATGGGCGTAATCACCTCTTTCATACCCTCAACCGGCGGCGCCAGCACCCAGTGGTGAAAGACACATTTTTGTGGGTCTGTAGGGTGCGGCTCGGTGCGCAGAATCTGGCACTGTTCCGGCGACATGGTGATAGTTAGGTTGGGGAACAGAGTGCAGTGAAAATAGTCCACTAGCTGCTGGTCGCTCATATTCTGATAATTGGTGTAACCAATTTCTGGGCCCATTTGACGCTTGGCAGCCACTATGGCCTCGCGAATATCGCCGGTGTGGCCATTGAAGTCGGCCGGGTCCAGGCCCCAGGCACGGGCCACATCGTCGAGAGGCGCAGGCACCTCACCGGTTTCATGCTGCGGGTTTCTGGTACTGGCCTGATGGCCCTTCATCCACATAGAGTTGTGACCGCTCTCGTACATCTCAAACAAGGTGTCTGACAGGCCATCGTTAATAAAGGTGGAGAGCTCTGGATGGATGGTGGGCAAATGATAACTCTCGTTAAAGTTATCGCGGATAATCTTCCAGTTAAAATCTGCATCAGCAGTCAGGTACATGACCCTGATCCAGTTATCCAAGCCATAATCTTTAAGCCGCTCAGGTAATGGCTCTAGCCATTCCAGCAGGGGTTTGGCGTCTTCGTCCATGCAGTAAAAGATAAAGGGGCCCCAGATTTCGCAACGCACTTGGGTAAGTGTTACCTTGCCGCAGGGATTACCGTCGGGGAAATCATCGGGATCCTGCACATTCACTAGCACGCCATCTGGAGCAAACTGCCAGCCATGGTAGCCACAGGTGATTCTGTCGCTGCCACCTATATCCCCCAGCACCAGGCGGTTGCCGCGATGAGGGCATGCATTGTAGAACGCTTTAATGGAGCCATCTGCCTGGCGCACCATAATCACTGACTCGGCGCCCAGGTTGTGGCGAACATAGTCGCCCTCCTGCTCCAGTTCTGCGACCATACCGCCCAGGTGCCAAACCTTAGGCCACAGTTTCTGATTTTCGCGCTCCATAAACTCTGCAGAAATGTACCGGTCTGCAGTAATGTTGTCTCCCCTTACCGGCAGATCAAAACCTTTGGCATAGCGAGACGTTTCAGCTTGAGAGCTCATAGCGCACCTCTATTTTTATATTTAGCAAAACCAGGGTCAGTAACAGGGTTATCGGCCTGGCACAGCCTTACTTGGCCATCAGGCCGCCATCTACCACCAGTTCTGTACCTGTCACATAGTTCGCTTCATCTGAGGCGAGGAACAACACGCAGTTGGCCACCTCCTCTGGAAAGCCCATGCGACCCCAGGGAACACTCTCGCCTATCTTTACAAACTCATCATAGTTATCGCGACGGGCATCGTTTTGAATATTGGTATCAATCAAACCGGGATGAACCGAGTTGCAGCGAATACCATCGGCGGCATGTTCCATGGCAATGGTCTTGGCCAGGTTTTGCACGCCAGCTTTAGCAATACCATACACAGATACACCGGGAAGGCCGCGCAGACCAGCAACCGATGACATATTGACAATAGAGCCGCCACCGCTGGCAATCATCGCCGGCAGCGCCTTGCGACAGCCATAGAAGACACTGCGAATATTGACATCCATCTGCAGGTCATAGTCTGCGGTGGTGTATTCGCTGATAGGCCGCAACAGGGCAATACCTGCATTGTTGACCAGAATATCCAGGCTGCCAAAACGCTCAACCGTAGCATCTATCACTTGCTGCCAGCGGTCTTCGTCGACCACATTCTGCTCCATGGCCAACACCTCGGCGCCAAGCGCCGTTAGGTTTTTCTCAGCTACCGCCAAACCTTGCATATCAATATCTGTAATCACCAGCTTGGCGCCCTCTTCGGCAAAGCGAACGGCACTGGCATAACCCAGCCCTGGATTTGACGCTGCACCAGTGATAATAGCGACTTTATTTAACAATCTAGACATAGCAGTATTCCTTATTATTTTTTTAAAATTTTAGTTTAAATTGCATTCCAGCCGCCATCGACCTCTAGCAGGCTTCCAGTGCTAAAAGACGATAGGTCCGAGGCCAAATACATCACACCATTGGCCACTTCCTGCGGTGTGCCAAGACGATTAATGGCATGTTTGGTGGCCAGCACCGACAGGTCTTCAACCAGGCTAACAACCAATGGTGTAGCCACATTGCCCGGACAGATAGCGTTAATGCGAATATCCCGATTGGCATATTCCACTGCCACGGTGCGGGTAAGCCCAGCAACGGCAAATTTGCTGGTGACATAGGGCGAGGCATTGGGGTAGGTATTGCGGCTAGTGGCAGAGGCCATATTAACAATGCGCCCGCCCCCCTGTTTGAGCATCTGGCGAATCTCAGCCTGCATGCACAGCCACACCCCCTTAAGATTAACCCCCATTACACGGTCAAATTCTGCTTCACCAACCTCGTGAAATTCCTGCAATGGGGTGGCGGTGCCTGCATTGTTGACAGCAATATCCAGCCGGCCAAAACGCGCCACTACCGCCTCCAGCATGGCGTTGACATCTGCTGAGTTACTGGCATCGTTAATCAGCCCCAGCACATCGGCACCTGCCTCTTGCAGGTCGGCCACCGCCTTGTCCAGCGCTTGCTGGGAAATATCTGTAATTGCCAGCTTAGCGCCAGCCTCGGCAAATGCCATGGCACAGGCATAGCCCAGGCCTGCACCAGCGCCGGTAATCAGTACAACTTTATGGTTAAAATTAAAGGTCATAACCTGTGTTCTTATTCTAATTATTGGTGGTTAATCAGGCGGCGTTGCCGCCGTCGACCATATACACACTGCCGGTGCAGTAGCTGCTGTCATCGCTGCCTAGAAATACCATCATCTTGGCAATTTCATCTGGCTGCCCATAGCGGCCCAGCGGAGTAACAGCCTCAACCATAGCACGAAAATCTGGTGCGCCGGCCTCGGCAAAACCCTCCTCAATAGAGGTAATCATGCGTGTTTCCACGGCACCGGGATTGACAGTATTGACCCGGATATTATGGGCGCCGCACTCCAGAGCCGCGCAGCGCATAAGGCCAATGGCCGCATGTTTGCTGGCGTTGTAGCAGGCAGTATTGGGTGAACCCTTAACACCGGCACCAGAAGAAGTGATAATAATGCTGCCACCGCCCTGGTCGCGCATTAGCGGAATCACATAGTGCAGGCCCAGCCACACCCCGCGCACATTAACAGCAAACACCCTGTCCAGATTGCTGACATCAGTGCTGGCAATATCGCCAATATCACCCTCAACACCAGCATTGGCCACAAACACATCAATGCGCCCAAAAGTGGCCACACAGGCATCGACCATAGCCTTGACCTGCTGTTCTTGAGTGACATCAACCGCCATGGCGGCACAGCGATCAGCGCCCAGCTCATCGGCCAGTGCCTGAGTCACCCCAGTGTCCATATCGGCCAGCATAACCTTAGCGCCCTCGGCAACAAACCGTCGTACCGCCGCCACGCCTATACCACCGCCAGCACCCGTAATAAGTACAACCTTTTGTTCCAGCTTCATCGAATTACCCTTTTTTTATTATTTTGCTAGAAAACAGACATGCATGTTTCTTTTCTTGAGATCATATTATCAATCGGAATCTGCTGCAACACCTTTGTCTTCGAGAATTAGCCGCGCACAGGGTCGCAACGCCTAGCGTTGTAGAGGAGAAAATTATTGCTGGAAATAACGGGCTGAGGTCGGCTCGGTTACTGCACTGGCCTGGGTTACAAAACACAGGCAGCCCCAGCTTGAGACCTGGCGCTGCCCTGCTGACGGATTAGCCCGCTTAGTCGATAAGATTGGCTTCTTGGTAAATATCGTAGAGGATAGCCGTCAGGTAGGTCATAACACGCTTGGCACGGGCCTTTTTGCGCACTGACATATGGCTTAGAGCCATGCCTTTCATCAGGAACTGCACCATGTCATGGGCGCCTTCAAGTCGCGACAGGTTTTGCCAGTGGGGGAACACCGCCTTAGCGGTATCCAGAAACTGTTTCTCAAAATCTTTTTCCACCGGCTCAATAACCTGGCGCAGCTCTGCATCAGTGCGCGACGCCGCCAGCAACTCCTGATAGGCCAGAAACGAGGGCAGATTGACATACTGCCAGGCCGCCTCAACCGACTCGCGAATCACCTGGTGGGTCAGGGTACGCTGAGGGTCATCAATATCGGACATCAACTCGCGATACTCCTGCAGGCGCAACATATGCAGATAATCGACAACAGCGCGCATAACTGTCATGCGCGACGGAAAATGATGCATCATGGCGCCCCGCGAGACACCGGCGTAATTTGCAATCAAGGCAGTGGTAGTATTGGCATAACCCAGCTCAAGTAGACATTGAATAGTAGCCTCTAGTATCGACCAGCGCGTCATTGCGCTTTTTTCAGCCTGCCAGCCTTTTTCGTTGCGCTGAGGTCGCTTCTTTTCTGCAGTGGTGGCTGCAGTTGAGTGCGGTGCGTCCTGGTTGCTAATCGATTTCTCCATACCCATTCGTTTCCTATTTGCGGTGTAATATATTCCAGCTTTTCAAAAAACCAACATTGGATGGTAATTTTTACCATCGGCCAAGCGGTATTATAACTAGTTTAAAACCAACTTGCCTGTTTTACCCTGTAGTAACTCAGAACCACGGGCAAATTAAGCATCAGGCCTTGGCCCCCGAGTAGCGCTCGATAATTTGCTTGCCCAATGCCATCTGATGCACCTGATCTGGGCCATCTGCCTGGCGACACCAGCGCGCATAGTTATAGCCCTCGGCCATGCAATAGTCTTCGGTTAGCCCACCAGCCCCATGCATCTGCATAGCGCGGTCAATCACATTTTGTACCAGCAGCGGTATGGTGGTCTTGGTTGCGGCAATCATATCAATGGAGGCAGGCACCCCCTGCTGATCAATTTGGTGGCAGGTTTTTAGCACCAGCAGTCGGGCCATTTCGATCTCAGAGAACATCCGTGAAATATCTTCGCGCACCGATTGGTGCTTGCTTAGGGCGCGACCAAAAGTCACCCTAGAGGTGGCGCGCTGACAAGCCAGCTCCAGCGACCGCTGTGCAGTACCTATTAAGCGCATACAATGGTGCATGCGCCCGGGGCCCAGACGGCCCTGGGCAATTTCAAAACCCCGGCCCTCGCCGAGCAGCACATTTTCAAGGGGCACACGGCAGTTTTCAAAAACCAGCTCGGCATGACCAATAGGCGCATCGTCATAGCCAAAGGTCGACAGCGGCCTGACCAAAGTAAGCCCCGGCGTATCTTTGGGCACCAGCACCTGGGTCTGCTGCAAATGACGGTTGCTGTTATGTGGGTCTGACTTACCCATCACAATCAATATCTTGGTGCGCTCATTCATTGCGCCGGTGATAAACCACTTGCGGCCATTGAGCACCCATTCATCGCCATCTTTAACAATGCTCATCTCGACGTTGGTGGCATCACTGGATGCAACCTGAGGCTCTGTCATCGCGTACGACGAGCGAATATCGCCAGCCAGCAACGGCGTCAGCCACTGCTGCTGCTGTGCCTTGGTGGCGTAATTCATAAA
>JABJOY010000026.1 GCA_018664075.1 Porticoccaceae bacterium
CGAATAATATTGCCAGTATTTGGGGGGATCTCTGGTTGGTACAGGACTATATTAAGCATAATTTTTTGTTTCACCGTCTAGCCCTGTATTATCGCATTAAATAGTCGCTCTGTTATAGGCTGAACAACGAGTATCGGTGCGCCGCGCTATGTTTCCATACCCTGTTTTCATAACGGTAAAAATAAAAGGATACGAGAGATGAAGTTAATGATTAGGGCCGTTTTATTGGCATCAGTTTTCTTTTTGGCCGCTACCCAGGCTGATAGTGGGCGCAATCCTGACAATATCGCGCGAGATCAGTATCGCCATCCGATTGAGACTCTGGACTTTTTCGCTATCAGTGAAGATATGACAGTGGTAGAAATTAGCCCCGGCGGCGGGTGGTATACCGAAGTATTAGCTGATCGAATCAAGGGGACATTATATGCAGCCCATGCTAGCCCCGAGACAAAGAGTAGTTATTTTCGCCGCTCACTGACTAATTACAAAAAAATGCTGGCAGCAAATCCTGCTCGTTACAACAATGTTGAGATGCATGTTTTCGAAGCCAATGCCCAGTTGCTGACCACCGCAAATAATACTGCTGATGCTGTGCTGACCTTTAGAAATGTGCATAACTGGATGGGTTCAAATAATGACGCCGCGGCATTTGGTTTATTTTTTAAAACATTGAAGCCGGGCGGTGTATTGGGGGTGGTTGAGCATCGAGCGAAACCGGGAACCGATCGTGGCACTATGATCAAAAGTGGTTATGTCACTCAGGGTTATGTGATTGAGATTGCCCAGCGAGCTGGATTTGTATTGGAGGCCTCGTCAGAGATTAATGCCAACCCTTTGGATACGACCAAGCATCCTAAAGGCGTTTGGACGCTACCGCCAAATTTAGCTTTGGGAGATGTTGACCGCGAGCAATACCTAGCTATTGGCGAGAGTGATCGTATGACGTTGCGCTTCAGGAAGCCCGCCCAGTGATTGAAATTCCGATTGACCGGCTCAGCGCTGAGGTTCTAAACGCCATTATTGAGGAATTCATACTTCGTGAGGGCACGGATTATGGGGCTCAAGAAGCTGGCATGGACAATAAAGTCGCCCAGGTGCACCGCCAGCTGGCACGGGGAGATGTATTGATCACGTTTGATCCTTCGACAGAAAATTGTACATTGCTGACCAGACATCAATTTCAACGCTACAGCACCGAGGGGGCCGAGCATGACAGTCAGCGTGGTCAAGATAGCCAGGAGAGTTCCGAGCGCCGGAGCCAGGCTTCTGCTTATGAAGATTACTCTCAGGATTTAGGCCAAGATAATGACTAAGGCTACCCTCACCAGCGACAGCCTTGAGCCGAGTGCAGTATTTTCGGCTTGGCAGCAACAACTCAACACTGCACCACAGATCCTGGTGGCACTGAGCGGTGGTCTGGATTCGACGGTGCTGTTGCAGTTGCTAGTGGCGACAGTATCTCCGGGGCGACTATGTGCAGTGCACGTCAATCATGGCCTGTCGGCCAATGCAGATCAGTGGCAGGCTCAGGCTGAGGGTTGCTGCCGCTCCCTGGGCGTGCAGTTACATTGTGAAACGGTTGAGGTTACTCCTGCTGGTGAAGGTATTGAGGCTGCCGCTCGCCATGCCAGATATGCTGTTTTCGAGGGACTGCTGCAAAAAGATGGTTTGCTTTTGCTGGGTCATCATGCTGATGATCAGGTTGAAACATTTCTGTACCAGATGCTGCGTGGTTCTGGTGCTAAGGGGCTGTCCGGCATGCCGGAGCAGAGAGTGCTGGGTCGTGGTCAGCTTATTCGCCCTCTGTTGTCTACCAGCAAAGCCCAGTTAAAGGATTATGCCCTGACGCAAAAGCTCACTTGGTGTGAGGATGAGAGTAATGCCGATGATAGATTTGACCGCAACTATTTGCGCAATCAGGTAGTGCCGGCTATTGCCCAGCGTTGGCCTGATTACCGTCAATCTATCGGTCTATCCGCAGAGCTCAGCTCTGAGTCGGAGCAGCTGGCTGCTGTGCTGGCTGAAGAAGATTTTGCGAGGCTGGCAGGGCGAGAGGAGCGGGCTGGCTGGTCTATCTGTGTTAATCAGCTATTAAAACTGACTGATTTGAGGCAGAGAAATATCCTCCATCACTGGCCCGGCGTCAATAATTTGGCCAAACCGAACAAAACAATAATCGCCCAGATAAAAGACTCCGTGGTCGGCGCTCGAGAGGACGGCGAGCCCGAGGTGGTTTGGCAGTCAACCCGCTGGCGACGCTTTCGCAACAGATTGTACCTGTTGCGCAATGGGTCTGTAGAGCGCCATTCAGAGCAGCCTCATTCAGAACTCGGCTGCGACAGCAACAAGGCGCTGGATAGTTGGTGGAGTGCAGAGGAACCGCTCGAGCTAGCTGATGGCAGCAGTCTGGTTGCTGAAGATGTTGATGGCGCTGGGCTATTAATCCCTCAGGGTCAGCTCTTAACTGTGCGCTATCGTCGTGGTGGCGAGCGCTGCAGACCGGTGGGGCGAGGCCATTCCAACAGCCTCAAGAAATTGCTGCTGGAGTATGAGGTAGAGCCCTGGTGGCGGGACAGAATGCCATTGCTATACATGGGTGAAACTCTGGTTGCGGTGGGTGATTGCTGGATTTGCGAGGGTTGGCAGGCAGCACCTCAACAGCGGGGCAAAAAAATTCATTGGCAGGTCAACTCTTTGTAGATCGCAGTAGAATAGCTACCACCTTTCTGGTAATCTGCTACCCCATCTTGAGTAGGATGGGCGCCGGCCAAAATTAGATCAAAATCTTGGCCAACACCACTTCCAGAGATACATTTTTCCACTCTTTTTGCGATCGTTGCAGGGTCATTATGACGCGTTTTATTTTTGTTACTGGCGGTGTTGTTTCTTCTTTGGGTAAAGGTATTGCAGCGGCTTCGCTTGGTGCTGTGCTCGAAGCCAGAGGTCTTAGTGTCACCATCCTCAAGCTCGACCCCTATCTCAATGTTGATCCTGGCACCATGAGCCCCTACCAGCACGGTGAAGTCTATGTGACTCAGGATGGCGCAGAGACAGATTTGGATCTGGGCCATTACGAGCGTTTTTTGCGTTCTAAAATGACCCAAAACAACAACTTTACCAGTGGCCAGGTCTACGAGACCATATTGCGTCGCGAGCGACGCGGCGATTACCTTGGCGGCACGGTGCAGGTAATTCCCCATGTGACCGATGAAATCAAGCGCCGTGTCTATGCCGGTGCCGGTGATCATGATATTGCCGTGGTCGAAATCGGTGGCACAGTGGGTGATATTGAGTCACAGCCTTTTCTAGAGGCAGTGCGCCAACTAAAAGGCGAGTTGGGCCACCAGCGCGCTCTGTTGCTGCATCTGACTTTGGTTCCCTACATTGCTTCGGCTGGTGAAACTAAAACCAAGCCCACTCAGCACTCGGTGAAAGAGATGCGTTCCCTCGGCCTGCAGCCAGATGTATTGCTGTGCCGTTCTGAGGTCGAGCTTGAAGAAGTGCAGCGCAAAAAGATTTCGCTGTTTACCAATGTTGAAGAGAGGGCTGTTATTCCCGTGATGGATGCTGAGACTATCTATCAGGTACCTCGCATGCTTCATCAATGGGGACTCGACCAATATGTGGTCGAGCGTTTTAATCTGGACAGGCCAGCAGCTGACCTCCAGGAGTGGGATACTGTGGTTGATAATCAGCTCAATTCCCAGGGTGAGGTTGTAATTGCCATGGTTGGCAAATATATGGAACTGCTGGACGCTTACAAGTCATTGACCGAGTCTTTGATTCACGCTGGTATTCACAACAAGACCAAAGTAAAGATTCGCTATGTCGACTCCGAACGACTGGAAGCAGATCATTCTCTGATTGAGGGCGCAGATGCGGTTCTGGTCCCGGGTGGATTCGGCACCAGAGGCACCGAAGGCAAGATATACGCGGTTAAAACCGCTCGCGAGAATAATATTCCATACCTGGGTATCTGTCTGGGTATGCAAATTGCGGTCATTGAATATGCTCGCAATGTGTGTGGTCTGGATGGTGCCAACAGCACTGAGTTTGATCCCCAGACAGCCTATCCGGTGGTCGGGCTGATTGCCGAGTGGATTGATAGCGAGGGCAATAAAGAATCCCGCACTGAAGACTCTGATCTGGGTGGCACCATGCGCCTGGGTGCTCAGGTCTGTCATCTGATGCCCGGCTCTAAAGCTCATGAAATCTATGGCTCAGAGCAGATTGAAGAGCGCCATCGTCACCGCTATGAAGTGAACAATAACTTCCTGCCTCAGATCAAAGAGGCTGGCCTGGTGATTGGTGGTCTGTCCTTCGACAAGACATTGGTGGAGACGGTTGAACTGCCGAACCACCCTTGGTTCTTTGCTAGTCAGTTCCACCCTGAGTTTACCTCCACTCCGAGAGATGGGCATCCGTTGTTTCAGGGCTTTATCAGTGCAGCAACAGCCTATCAGGCTCAGAAATAAGGAGGATCAATCATGGAGTCAGTCAGCATACAGGTCGCAGATATCAATGTTGCCAATGACGCACCCATGGCGCTTTTCGGTGGCATGAATGTGCTGGAGTCTCGGGATATGGCTATGCAGGTTGCAGAGGCCTATGTCGAGATTACTCAAAAGCTGGGTATTCCCTATGTGTTCAAGGCCTCATTTGATAAGGCCAACCGCTCATCAATTCATTCTTTCCGCGGCCCAGGTATCGACGAGGGACTTAAAATCTTTCAGGAGATTAAAAACACCTTTAATATTCCGCTGATCACAGATGTCCATGAAATTGATCAGGCAGCGCCAGTGGCGGAAGTCTGTGACGTGATCCAATTGCCAGCATTTCTCGCCCGTCAGACTGACTTGGTCAAGGCGATGGCAGTGACCGGCGCAGTGATTAATGTAAAAAAACCGCAGTTTCTCAGCCCCGGCCAGATGGGCAATATCGTCGATAAATTCCGCGAATGTGGCAATGACAAAGTGATGCTCTGTGAGCGCGGTGCCTGTATGGGCTACGACAATCTGGTTGTGGATATGCTCGGCTTTAGAACCATGAAAGATGTCAGTGGTGGACTGCCGCTGATTTTTGATGTCACCCATGCATTGCAGTGCCGGGATCCTCTGGGAGCTGCCTCGGGCGGTCGTCGCCATCAGGTCGCTGAACTGGGTCGCGCCGGAATAGCCGTGGGTATCGCCGGTTTATTTCTCGAGGCTCACCCGAATCCTGATCAGGCTCGCTGTGATGGCCCCAGTGCATTGCCACTGGATAAGCTGGAGCCGTTTTTGGCCCAGATGAAAGCCTTTGATGATCTGATGAAGTCCCAGGCAGAACTCAACATTGTCTAGGTAGCCGAGGCTATCTCACTAACAAGATTTTTTAAACCTGTTTTCACAACCACCTTTTAAAGGAGTACCCAGTACATGAGTAACATTGCAGATATTCGAGCTTTCGAAGTTTTGGATTCACGAGGCAACCCTACAGTTCAGGCTGATGTCATTTTGGACAATGGCATAGTGGGTACTGCCTGTGCGCCCTCTGGAGCTTCAACCGGGTCAAGGGAAGCGCTCGAATTGCGGGATGGTGACAAAGGTCGCTATATGGGCAAAGGTGTACTCAAGGCAGTGGCCAATATCAACGACAGCATCAAAGCGCTACTGGTGGGTGCAGATGTTGCTGACCAGCGCGGGCTGGATAAGGCCATGATTGATGCTGATGGCACCGATAATAAAGCAGTGTTGGGCGCCAATGCCATTCTGGCCGTTTCTCTGGCTGCGTCTAAAGCAGCAGCCCAGGACAAAGGTATGCCTTTATATGCTCATATTGCAGAGTTAAATGGTACTGCCGGACAATACAGCATGCCCGTGCCGATGATGAATATCATCAATGGTGGTGAGCACGCAGATAACAATGTGGATATCCAGGAATTTATGGTGCAGCCAGTGTCTGCCAAAAGCTTCGCTGAAGCATTGCAGGTTGGCGCTGAAATTTTCCATGCATTGAAAAAAGTCCTGAGTGCCAGTGGGCTGAATACTGCAGTTGGTGATGAGGGTGGCTTTGCCCCCAATCTATCGTCCAATGCCGATGCTCTGGCAGTGATAAAAGAAGCCACAGAAGCTGCAGGTTACAAGTTGGGCGAGGATGTGACTCTGGCCCTGGATTGTGCTGCCTCTGAGTTCTACAAGGAAGGACAGTACAACCTGTCCGGTGAAGGTAAAATCTATAGCTCCGAGGGCTTTAGTGACTTTTTGGCAGAACTCTGCGATCAATATCCAATTATCTCTATCGAAGATGGTCTTGATGAGTCGGATTGGGATGGCTGGAAATATCAGACTGAAAAGCTGGGTGACCGAGTGCAGTTGGTTGGGGACGACCTGTTTGTGACCAATACCAGCATTCTAGGCCGCGGCATTGAGCTGGGTGTGGCTAACTCTATTCTGATCAAATTTAATCAGATCGGTACTCTTTCAGAGACTCTGGATGCCATTAATATGGCCAAAGAAGCAGGCTACAGCGTGGTTATTTCCCACCGTTCCGGTGAGACTGAAGATACCACCATTGCTGATCTAGCCGTGGCAACAGCAGCTGGTCAAATTAAGACCGGCTCACTGTGTCGTTCAGACCGGGTTGCCAAGTACAACAGACTGCTGCGTATTGAAGCCGAGCTGGGCAATGCCGCAGCACCCTACCGCGGACGCGAAGAATTTAACGCCTAGGGATCATTGGCGCAAAACCGGCTAAAACGAATAGAATAACAATATGCGTTGGTTGCTGATAATACTGGTTGTACTCTTGCTCGGGCTGCAGACACGTCTGTGGTTCGGCGAGGGCAGTATTGCTCACAAAGAAGAGTTGGATACGCAGCTTCAGAAGCAGCAAGCAAAAAATCAGCAGTTGCTGGAGCGTAATAAACGTATTGCCGAGGAAGTAAAAAGCTTAAAGACCAATCTTGGTTCTATCGAAGAAAAAGCGCGTAAGGATCTGGGTATGATTAAGCAGGGTGAGACGTTTTATCTGGTTATTGATGAAGACAACGGTCTGTTGAACCATGACTGACAGCCAATCAAAATACTGGGGCATTGTGCCTGCCGCCGGCTTGGGCCAGCGCTTTGCCGCTGATATCCCTAAACAATTCCATCATCTCAATGGCACATTGGTTGCGCAGCATACCCTGAGCCGTCTGCTCAGTTTGCCCTTGATTAACGCGATTATTGCACCCTGTGATGTGGGTTCTGGCTACTGGTCAAAGGTTCCGGCCACAGCTGAATGGCGAGTGCGTCTGGTGGCCGGGGGCGCCCAGCGGGCCCATTCGGTACTCAATGGTCTGGTGGCTCTTGAAGAGCTGGCTGCTGAGAATGACTGGGTGCTGGTTCATGATATGGCGAGGCCGTGCATCACAGCGGGAAATATCAGTAAATTAATTGCCGAGGTTGGCGACCATCCTGTGGGTGGTATTCTGGCCGCGCCGATCAATGACACCTTAAAAATTATTGATGCCGATAAAAGTATTGTCAGTACCGTTAATCGCGCCCAGTACCGCGCCGCGCAAACACCGCAGATGTTTCGATTTGGCCTGTTAAAATCATCCATTAAGGCCATGCTCAAGGAGCAGAAATTCCCCACTGACGAGGCTTCAGCAATTGAGTATGCGGGCCTGTCAGCCATGGTTGTAGAGGGTCGACAGGACAATATCAAAATCACCAGACGAGAAGATCTGGCCATTGCTGAAGCTATCATGAAAAATCAGGAGACTGAATAATGCGTATAGGCCATGGCTACGATGTGCATGCTTTTGGTGAGGGCGATGGCCTGGTGCTTGGTGGGGTAAAAATCCCTTATCAGCGCGCATTTATAGCTCATTCAGATGGTGATGTATTAATTCACGCGCTGATTGATAGTTTGCTCGGGGCTATGGCTCTGGGCGATATTGGCCAGCACTTTCCCGATACAGACCCTGCCTATGCAGGCTGTGACAGCCGGACCTTGCTGGTCGCCGTCGCAGCAATCATGAAGGATCAGGGGTACCAGCTGGGCAATGCTGATATCAGTATTATTGCTCAGCACCCAAAGATGGCTCCGCATTTGCAGGCCATGCGCGACAATCTTGCGGCCGACCTGAGCTGTGATATCGGGCAGATTAATATCAAGGCAACCACCACCGAAAAACTCGGTTTCGCAGGCCGTGGAGAAGGTATAGCCTGCCACGCCGTGGCACTGCTGCAGTCTGCCGGAGCCTAGTCTAATCAAGGGCGAGCATTTCGATTTCCATCAATTACCCCGTCTCCATGGCCAGCCATTGGGCCCGGCATTATTTCGCAGCTGCCCGGAAGATTTCCAAGTCGATGAAATTATAGATTTTCAGCCCCGTGGCGAAGGTGAGCATCTGCTGCTGCATATCCGTAAGCGAGACCAAAATAGCCAGTGGGTGGCAGGGTTGTTGGCCGAGTTAGCCGGGATCAAGCGCAATGATATAGGTTTTTGCGGTCTTAAAGACCGTTTTGCGGTGACCACTCAATGGTACAGCCTGCATCTGCCAGGTCAGGATCTGGATATAGCTCAGCTTAAGCATGGAGATTTTGATATTCTTGAGGTCGCCCGCCACCACCGCAAGCTCCGTCGCGGTATGCATCAGGGCAACAGGTTTAGCATATTGCTTCGCGATGTAGGGTTTAGTCAGCAGGCGCTTGATCAGCGGCTCCATGCCATTGACCAGCTGGGGGTGCCCAATTACTTTGCCGAGCAACGCTTTGGCCATGATGGCAATAATCTCCGTGAAGCTCAGTCATTGATTGATAGAGATCAGCTCAAAGGCAATCGCAGGGGCACAGGGCTTTATCTGTCCGCAGCCCGTTCATGGTTATTTAATCTGGTGCTGCAGCGGCGTATTGAGATTAATGGGCTTGCTGAGGGTATCGATGGAGATCAGTCTGCAGCGCTGTGGGGGCGGGGTCGATCCAATGCCAACCGGCAGGTTGCCGAGATTGAATCCGAGGTATTGGCTGAATGGCAGTCATGGTGCTATGCCCTTGAGCATGCGGGGTTAAAGCAGGAGCGTCGGGATCTGATACTGCGACCACAGAATCTTACGGCTGAATGGCCCGCAGAGCAGCAGTTGCGCCTGCAGTTTTCGCTGGATGCAGGTTGTTATGCCACTGCTGTGCTGCGTGAAATAGCGCAATTATTCCGCCCGCAACACAGACCCCTGTGATATATTGTCGAGCAAGCAATAGAGCGGGTCACAGCCAGATTTTGGCAGTATTTTGTGCTCCCCTTTATCTTGGCGCAGCCAGAATACAGCACAGGAGAAAAAGGTGAACTCGATCGAACTAGCCGGAATAGGTATGACCTCTCAGCGCACGCGGGAGAGACTTATTCAGCGCCTTGTCGATCAGGGTATTAGCAGTCAGCCGGTGCTGGATGTTATTAGAATGACCCCCAGACATATTTTTCTCGATGAGGCCCTATCTCATCGCGCCTATGAGGATACAGCCCTGCCGATCGGCTTTTCCCAGACCCTTTCCCAGCCCTATATCGTTGCCCGCATGACTGAGATTCTGCTTAGCGCAGGGCCACTGAAAAAGGTCTTGGAAATTGGCACAGGATCGGGCTATCAAACCACTATCCTTTCTCAGTTGGTGGAGAAAGTCTATACGGTAGAGCGCATTGAGCCTCTGTTGCGCAAAGCCAAAGAGCGTTTTCGCAAGCTGCGCCTCGGCAATATTACTGCGGAGCTTTCCGACGGCAGTTTTGGCTGGGACAAGCACGCCCCCTATGATGGCATTATCACCACGGCGGCGCCCCAGGCTGTGCCAGAGGAGCTATTGCGCCAGATGGCTCCAGACGGGATTCTGGTTATTCCTGTAGGCAACGGCGTTTCCCAGGATTTACGTGTCTTCAGGCGTCAGGGCGACTCTGCTGAATTCAATGAAGAAGTCGTAGAAAAAGTTAAATTTGTGCCACTGCTAGGTGGACTGTCTCGCTAGACGCAGCCTTATTGGGGAGCCGGTATGAATAATCTTGGACATCATTTCTTACTGTTTTTAAAAGGGCTCGCTATGGGGGCTGCAGATGTTGTCCCTGGAGTCTCTGGTGGCACCATTGCCTTTATCAGTGGAATCTATATTGAACTGATCAACAGTATCAAATCTCTCAATATTAAGGCGCTGAAGGTTCTCCGTCATCAGGGTTTGGCTGCTGCCTGGCAGCATATCAATGGCAACTTTTTAGCCGTTTTGCTGGCCGGTGTTTTTACCAGCCTGTTTTCTCTGGCGCAGGTTATGCAGTATCTTCTGGCCCGGTACCCTCTGCCCCTGTGGTCTTTCTTCACTGGATTGATTGTTGGTTCAGTTCTTTATTTGCTGCGCCAGCACCCGCCCAGTCTCGCCGTGGATAAGGGCCTGTTTGTCCTTGGTATAGCGCTTGCCTATGGTCTGTCCATAGCGCCGGCGACTGCGCTTGAAGGTGACCATACCACCATGTTTTTTGCTGGTACTATTGCCCTTTGCGCCATGATTTTGCCCGGTATATCAGGTTCGTTTATTCTGGTATTGCTGGGTCTATACCCGGTTTTCATCGGTGCTATTGCCAATGTTCAGCTGGATATTCTACTGGTGTTTGGCAGCGGCGGTATTCTCGGTTTGATGGCCTTTAGCCGCCTGTTATCCTGGTTGCTGGACAATTACCAGACCATGGTTATAGCCCTGATGTGCGGGTTTCTGGTGGGCAGCCTGAATATTATCTGGCCCTGGAAGCTGGTGACAGAGTCTGTTCTCAGTCATTCAGGCAAGACTATTGTGCTGGCATCGGAAAATTTACTGCCCGGCCAGTTTGCTGAGCTTGTGGATCAGGATCCATTGACGTCCATTTGCATACTGGCCTCCATCTTTGGCTTGCTTTTAGTATTGGGTTTGGAATATGTTGGTAGCAGATATCAACAAGACAATCCATAGGTAGTCTGATTTGCGTTCAGTAGCGTTGCCAATATTGTTACTTCTCAGTCTCGCGATTGGTGGCTGTGCTAACTATTCGGCTCCAGTTATCAGCCTCGATCAGCCCCCCAGTATTCGCATCGTTACCCATCAGGTTGCTCGGGGAGATACCCTCTATTCTATTGCCTGGCGCTATGATCTCGATTTCAGGGAATTAGGTTCTGCCAACGGCTTATATCCGCCCTATGAGCTAAAAACCGGCCAGGTGTTGTCGCTTGATACCTCTTCAGCCAAACCTGTGGCTCGGGCGCGAACATCCTCCGAGGCATCTAATAGATCAAGGCAAAGTGCTTCCAGAACAAGCAGCCCTGCTCAATCTGCGGTAAAAACCGCGGTTTACAGCAAAAATCTGCAATGGCAGTGGCCGGTCGAGGGCAGGGTGGTAGAGGATTACGACCCGAAAAAACTGCGCAAAGGCTTGAGTATCAAGTCAGTTAGCGGGTCCATGGTGCGCCCGGCAGCCCCCGGAATTGTGGTCTATGTCGGGGATGGTTTGCGCGGATATGGTAAGCTGGTTATCATTAAGCATAGTGAAATCCTTCTGAGTGCTTACGCCAATAATGAAAAAATTATGGTAAAAGAGGGACAAAATGTAAAAAATACGGAAATAATCTCAAAATTAGGGTCTAAGGGAACGTTGTATTTTGAAATTCGGGAAGATGGTTCCCCGGTAAATCCAACTATATATATAGACTGATTCTAATCAGGGTTATTTTAAAACAACAAATTTTAACGTCGAGGGGCAAGTAAGTTACAGATTGAAGTAGGGAAATGGGTTAGCGCCAGGACTGGCTGCTAAATACATGGAAGATCGTGCAAAAAGGATGTGAAACGTGATGGATGAAGCGTTTATATTAGATCAGCAGGCTCAGTCCGCTGACAGTCAGGAAGATACCGTAGAAATAAGTCATCAAGTCATTGATGCGACGAGTCTTTACTTAAAAGAAATTGGCTACGCTCCGCTGCTTACCGCAGAGGAAGAGGTTTTCTACGCCCGTAAATTACAACGAGGAAGTGAATCTGCGCGGCACAGGATGATCGAAAGCAATTTGAGGTTGGTGGTTAAAATCTCCAGACGCTATGTCAACCGTGGCCTTGAACTTCTGGATCTGATCGAGGAGGGCAATCTGGGCTTGATGAGAGCCGTGGAAAAATTTGACCCTGAACTGGGTTACAGATTCTCGACCTATGCCACCTGGTGGATCAGGCAGACCATTGAGCGGGCTCTGATGAATCAGACCCGTACCATTCGGCTGCCGGTGCATGTGGTCAAAGAGCTCAATGTCTATCTGCGTGCGTCGCGTAAACTGGCTCAGCGACTGGATCATGCCCCGACCCCCGAAGAAATAGCCGAGGAAGTGGGCAAGCCCGTGGCTGATGTGCTTAAGATACTGAGCCTCAGTGAGCGTATTTCCTCTATTGATGTGCCTGTGGCCGACAAAGAAAAGACATTGGTCGAGACTATTGCCGACGACAATGTGTTTAGTCCCGAGTACCAGCTGGAGGACGAAAACCTGATGTCGGTTCTCAATGAATGGCTTGAACAATTGCCTGAGAAGCAGCGGGAAGTGCTGGTCAGGCGTTTTGGGCTACTCAATCATCAGGAGGAGACTCTTGAGCAGGTGGGCCGCGAGATTGGCCTTACCCGCGAGCGAGTGCGCCAGATACAGGTGGATGCATTGAGGCGTCTCGGTGATGTATTGCGCAAACATGGCTTGAGCAGTGATGTGTTGTTTGCTGATATTCAGGAAAATTACTGAGGTCAAAAAATATCAGGCATAAAAAAACCCAGCTCAGGCTGGGTTTTTTTATGGACCGCTTATTACTCGGCCAGATAGCGCTCTCTGGAGGCCGTTACTTCAGCGCGAGCAGCTTCGGCATCAGCCCATCCCTCTACTTTTACCCACTTTCCTGGCTCAAGTGCTTTGTAGTTCTCAAAGTAATGAGCGATCTGAGCAATCAACAATTCAGGCAGATCAGAAGCTTCCTGCACATGATCATAGAGCTTGGTCAGTTTGCTGTGGGGTACGGCCAAAAGTTTGGCATCAATACCGGATTCATCACTCATATTTAAAACACCAACTACGCGGCTGCGAATCACTGCGCCAGGTACAACTGGGTAGGGAGTCACGACCAGTACATCCAATGGGTCACCATCTTCTGAAAGTGTCTGGGGAACATAACCGTAGTTAGCTGGGTAGAACATGGGAGTAGCGACAAAACGGTCAACAAAAAGCGCGTCGCTGTCTTTGTCTACTTCATATTTGATCGGGTCGTGATTGGCTGGGATTTCGATAATTACATTGATATCGTTGGGCAGATCTTTACCCGCCGGTATGTCGTTGTAGCTCATGTCAAAGATTCCATTAGATTGCGTGACTGTGGAGGTCGCGGATTATAGCCAGTTGATTAAAACTTGACCAGTCTCAATGCGTAAAATCCGCTGTTCTCTACTTCAGCCTGAAGGTAATGGGCAGATTGAGCTCAAAGGAGTCCGCTTTTATCTCTGCAGGTAGCTCTGGGAAGGGAGCTGCCTTTTTGACCGCTTTTAAGGCAGCCTGATTAAGCAGTCTGTATTTTGATTCCTGGGTGGTCACCGTATCCAGCAACTCGCCGGAGCGATCAATAATGACAGCAATTCGCACTGTGCCCTGCTGGTTCTTCTCTGCTGCGCGATTGGGATAGCTGATTGATTTATATATCTGTGCCACCACAAGGGGGGTATAGTCGCGCTGAGCCAGAGCCTCGGCGACATTAAAGTCGATAGCTTCCTCTTCCTGCTCTTCTGAGGGTTCTGTGCCCTCTGCCCTGTCTGCCTCTTCAGACTCGTCTGCCCCCGCAATTTTATCGCCTCCAATGGTTGTCGATTCAGCTGGTTGTTGCTCAGGCGCTGGTGTTGGCGCAACTTCTTCAACTTCAGCCAGTACCTTGGTTTGAGCTGGTTCAGGAGCAGGTTCTGGTGTAGCGGGCAAAACAGGTTTGGGTGGAATCATCCATGATGCGGCAAGCGCAATTCTCTTAGGCTGGGGCTTTACTGTCTCAAGCAATGCCTTTGCCCTGCTGTCGTCGCTATTACCCAGTAGCTGTTCTTTAAATAATGTCGTTGGCGGTATAGGGCCTATCCAGGTGCGCAGCAAAATATTAAATACTTCGCCGGGGTAGTTGGAAATAAGCTCGGTACCATTGAATATCACTGAAGTCCCTTGTTTTGGATCAAACCGGTACTCAATAATATCGCCTTTTTGCGGCGCAGATTTAGGCGCCTGCATCATATCAATCACTTCCTGGGCTGAGCCGGAAAAGCTCTCTCGGTCATTGTTGATCGAAATGCTCTGCATCCACAGATTCAGCCAGCGGCGCTTGGAATAATTGTTGAGCATTTTTACTTCCATGCGCTTGGCACTCTGCTCGAGTTGAATGCTGTTGGCATTGTTGTTCTGGGTATCCAGATACAGGGCGGCGACAAACTGCTGCTTGCCCAGATCTTTGTATATGGCGCTGCCATTAAGTGACAGTTCGGCATTGGCGGTGTTGCACAGGAGCATAACGCCGATTATTGCGAAGCTTATTAAAGAGTAATTTTGCGTGCCTGCCTTCCTCTGTCCTCGATATTGGCTGTGGCTATGGTTATTCATGGGGAGTCATCCTGTCTTGGTTGCTCAATATTCCGCACATAATCTGGGCCGGAATAGTCCTTTCCTTGAATCAATTACCCCTATTGTCAACAGGCATATTGTCACTGCAAGTGTCTCGCGCTGAACTGCTAACTTAGTCTACTAAACAGTGCTCTAGATGTGGCCTGAGTCACAGTAAGCAGAGTCAAATGTTAAGTAATTTAAAGCATAAACCGCAGCAAATCGGCTTTATGAATGCCAAAATACTGGTGTGAATATTGATTATTAGTCTACATTTCGGCCAACAGCAGTTCGTCAATTCGAGTAAACTACTGACAGTATTTATGCGTAGTGCTAACTACAATTAAAAAACCTGCTTTTATTAGTTAAAAGGATGTCTCTTTGAACAAAAATGTCCGTATCGCCCTATGGGCAACTCTGGCTATTGTGGTTTGGTTTGGTACTGGCTTGCTGAACAACCCGGATTCCACAGGAACTGAAGTTGAAACTGTCGATAGCCTGACCAAGGTACAGGTCGTCCAGTCAAAGCAACAGCCGTTCAGTCCTACATTGTCGCTGCGGTCTAAAACCAAGGCAAATAGATCAGTCGATGTCCTGGCTCAGGTATCGGGAAAGATTTCAGCGACTCTGATTGAGGAAGGGCGTCCGGTGGCGGCTGGCCAGGGTATCTGTGAGCTCAATGCCGAAGATCGCCCCCTTAGACTAACTCAGGCTCAGGCAGCGCTGGAGAATGCCGAGATAGCTTATCGCGGTGCGCTAAAGCTCAAGGCCGGGGGTTATCAGTCTGCACTGGCCATATCCCAGGCTAAAACTACCTTGGCAACCGCGAGAGCACAGCTCAAGCGCGCGCAACTGGATGTTGCAAATCTACAGATTAAAGCTCCCTTCAATGGCATCGTTGAAAACCGCCCGGTTGAGGTTGGTGACTTTATTGCGCCTGGAAGTCATTGCGCCAGAGTGGTTGAACTCAATCCATTAAAAATTGAGGCGTTGGTGACTGGAGCAGAAATTGGCGACCTGAGTGTTGGCGATGAGGCTATGGTAGTTGTGGCTGGCAAAGAGTATCAGGGAGCAAAGATCTCCTATCTGGCTTATCAGGCCAACCCCATGACTAAGGGCTATAGAGTCGAAGCTAGGATGGACAACCCCGATCATACTCTGCGGGCTGGTATTTCTGCCCAACTCAATATTCAGATTGCCCCAGTGCAAGGGCATCTTGTTGCATCCAGTACTATCCTGCTCAATGATGAGGGCAGTACTGTGATTCGAGTGCTGGACAGCAACCAGATTGTGGAGTCCTACTTGGTGACCGCCGTCGGTGAGTCTGACAATGGAATCTGGGTAACAGGTCTGCCAGAGGAAGTGATACTGGTGACTGTGGGCCAGAATTATATTATCGATGGGGAGCATGTAGAGCCCGTATTTCCCGCCAATAGTGCCAAGCAGTAATCTGAGCTCGATGCCCTTATGAAATTTCTTAGTTTAGTAGTTGACCATTCCAGAGCGACCCTGGCGATAATGATACTTATTGTGCTGGCCGGTGCCGGCTCGCGCTTGTCTATGCCGGTAGAGCTGAATCCTAATGTGACCCTCCCAGTGGTTATGATTATGGTGCGGCACGATGGTATATCCCCTGAGGATGGCGCCAGATTGCTTGTGCGGCCGATTGAGAAAGAGCTAAAGACTCTGGATGGCCTGGAAGAAATAACCGCTACTGCCCAAGAGAGTTTGGTGGTGATCACTGCCGAGTTTGAGGTGGCTGATAATATTAAACAGATTGTCGCAGAGGTGCGTGAAGCCGTTGATCGTGCCAAGGCAGAGTTTCCCCAAGAGACTAAAGAGCCTGTCGTCAATGAACTCAGTCCGAGTCCGGAGCCGACCATTGTGGTCACTTTATCAGGGGACAATGTCACCGAGCGAGAGCTTTATAAAGCGGCTAAGTACTATCAGCGTGAACTGGAAATGTTGCCAGATGTGCTGACTGCTGATGTTTCTGGTGATCGCGATGAAGTGGTTGATGTGGTGGTTGATCCAGCTCAGTTGGAGCGTTACGGCCTGCGCATTGATGAACTGGTGCGCGCGGTCACATTGAATAATCTTCTGATCCCGGCCGGTGAGATGGATGCGGCCCAGGGTCGTTTTGGTATCAAAGTTCCGGCTTTGATTGAAACCGCTGAAGATATTCGCCGTCTCCCGGTACGAAATAATGCAGAGGGCTCTATCACTCTGGGGGATGTGGCATCGGTCAGACGTACATTTAAAGATGCCTCTGGCTACAGTTTTATCAATGGCAAAAAAGGTCTGGCTATCGAGGTGCGCAAGCGACTCAGTGCCAATCTGATCGATACAGTGGATGCCACTCGGGCCACTGTCTCAAAGTCCAGAACTCAGTTCTCGGCTGATATGAATATTGATTATGTATTTGACGCCTCAGTGATGACCAAGCAGATGGTCAATGAGCTCCAGGGTAATATTATTACTGCCATGTGTCTGGTACTGATATTGGTGGTGGCAACTCTGGGTATTAAGTCAGGGTTGTTGGTTGGTTTTGGTATTCCATTCTGTCTGCTGGGCGCCCTGATTATTATCAATGTGCTGGGCTACAGTTTTAACTTTATGGTGATGTTTGGCTTGCTGCTGTCACTGGGTATGCTTATTGATGGCGCCATCGTTGTTGTGGAGTTTGCCAATACTCAGGCCGCCGCTGGTTTGCCCACAAGGGAAGCCTATTTGGCCGCAGTAAAGCGCATGGCGATTCCGGTGATGGCCTCAACTGGCACCACCCTAGCTGCGTTTTTGCCACTGCTGTTCTGGCCCGGGGTTTCCGGTGACTTTATGTCCTATCTGCCGATTACTGTATTTTCAGTATTGGCCTGGTCCCTGACCTATGCCCTTATCTTTGCGCCTACATTGGGAATTGTTCTGGCACGCCGCCGTGGCAAGCAGAAAAAGCTTCCTGAAGATCATCAATCTGAAGAGTCAGCGAAAACCCTTTTCAAGCCACTGCAGGATGCCTATCTGAGGCTGTTGCAACCGGTGATCAAGGCACCTTTTGTGACAGCTATTGTTGCTATGATTATACTTGTGGCTATCTTTAAGCTGTATGGTAAGTTTAATGCCGGTCAGGAATTCTTTGCTGAAATCGAGAGTCAATACGGCATGGCCGAGGTGCGCGCCCAGGGCAATCTGTCTATTGAAGAGCAGCTTGATATCACTATGAAGGTGCAGAATATTGTTGCCGCTGTAGATGGGGTCGATCAGCTCTATGGTTATGGTGCAGGTGGCAGTATGATGGTATTTGGCTCTGATGTCAGCCGCGATAAGATCAGCTCCTTTTTGATTGAGCTTGTTCCCCGGGAAGATCGAGAGCGAGGCAGTCGTGAAGTATTTGAAGAGATTCGCCAGCGTACTCAATCATTGCCCGGTGTCTATGTTACCGCTGCAGAGATGGAGACTGGGCCGCCCACAGGCAAGGATATCCAGATTCAGATTTCCTCGCCCAATCGCCAGCTGATGTACAGGACCACGGCCCGTATCAAGCAGTGGATGGCTGACAATATGGAAGGGGTTAGAGACCTTCAGGATACACTGCCCTTGGCAGGTATTCAGTGGGAGATTAATGTTGATCGCTCACGGGCTGCAATGCTCGGTGTCAATGTGGCTGATGTGGGCAATATGGTTCAGATGATCACTGGTGGAGTGATGATCGGTGAATTCCGGCCAGACGATGCAGATGATGAAGTTGAAATCAGGCTGCGCTTTCCCGAGCAGGATCGCCAGCTCTCATCAATTGACGAACTGCGCATCAATACGCCCAATGGCCCTGTGCCCATCAGCAGCTTTAGTCAGCGTGTGGCCAAACCCAGAGTGGATGCGATCCAGCGTTTTGATATGGTTGAAACGGTGTTTATTCTGGCTAATTCGGAAGAGGGTTATCTGCCGGACAACCAGACCTCAGAAATTGCGGACTGGATAGCACAGCAGGATTTTGACTCCTCGGTGAATATTGCCTTCCGCGGTGCCAATGAGGAGCAAGCCAAGGCGGCTGCCTTCCTGTCCACGGCCTTCTCGCTGGCGATGTCCGTGATGTTGATTATGCTGGTGATGCAGTTTAATAGTTTTTATCAGGCAGGGCTTATTTTGTTCTCCGTGGTGATGTCCACCGCTGGTGTGTTGCTGGGTTTAATAATTTCCCAGGCGACATTCAGTACTATCCTGACCGGTGTAGGTATTGTCGCGCTGGCGGGAATTGTAGTGAATAACAATATTGTTCTGATCGATACCTATAATTTCCTGCGCCGCAGCGATAGCAGCCTGTCGCCAGTAGATGCAGTTTACAATGCAGCCAAGTCCAGATTCCGACCGGTAATGCTAACCAGTATAACCACCATCGTTGGTCTGCTGCCATTGGCCAATGGGCTGAGTATCGATCTCGTTAACCGCAGCTACACTATTGGCGGTATGGTGGCATCCTGGTGGCAGCCTCTGGCGAGCGCCATTGTCAACGGCCTGGTTTTATCCACTGTATTAACCCTGCTGCTGACGCCCGCCATGTTGTTGTTGCCTGAAATCCTGGTCAAGCGTTTGGGCTTCAGAGTCGCAGCTTATCAGTTTGACGACGATGGCGCGGTCTAATTTTTATTCTGTTCCTTTGCCGGAACCCTTTATCTGGACTTAGGGAAAAGGTAGGCCATTGAGAAAGATAATCCACTGTGACTGTGATTGCTTCTATGCCGCAGTGGAGATGCGCGATGATCCCTCCCTGCTTCATCTGCCTATAGCCATTGGCGGCAAGTCTGATCGTCGCGGTGTAATCGCCACCTGTAATTACAAAGCCAGACAGTTCGGTGTTCATTCAGCCATGCCCACAGGCCATGCTCTTAGACTGTGCCCTGATTTGGTAGTGATTCCCGGGACCATGGCTAAGTACCGGGAAGCTGCTCAGCAGATCCGGCAAATCTTTTACCGCTACACAGACAAAGTAGAGCCCCTGTCCCTGGATGAAGCCTATCTGGACGTCACTGACTGCAATGACTGTCAGGGCAGCGCCACATTGATTGCCCAGCAGATTCGCCAGCAAATAGCCGCAGAGGTGGGGGTGACTGCTTCAGCCGGCATAGCACCAAACAAGTTTCTCGCCAAAGTTGCCAGTGATCTCAATAAGCCGGATGGCCAGTTTGTGATCACCCCGGATGATGTCGATGAGTTTGTCGAAAAGCTTGAGGTCAAGCGTATCTTTGGAGTGGGCAAGGTTACCAACGAGAAATTGCGCCGCCTGGGTATTATTACCTGTGGCGATCTACAGCAATGGGACCTGGTTGATCTGGTAGACAAGTTTGGTGTGTTTGGCAAGCGGCTCCATGATCTGAGCTTTGGTCGAGATCAACGGGAGGTCAATGGCAATAGCAGGCGCAAATCACTTAGTGTTGAGCATACCTATTCCGATGATCTGCAAAGTCAGACCGCTTGCATGAAGAAATTACCTGAGTTGCTCATAGAACTGCGCAGCAGGCTGCGTCGTATTGACAGTGATTACCTGATCACAAAGCAATTTATTAAAATGAAATTTAATGACTTTACTGCCACCACAGTGGAGCGACAAATGTGCTCGGGGCTGCCGGTCGAGAGCTTCGAAGCGCTGTGCCATGAAGCCTGGGAGCGCGGAGGCAAGCCGGTGCGCCTGATGGGAATAGGTGTGCGCTTTGTCGATACCAGTGAGCAGGGCAGGGCCATGCAATTGGAACTGTTTCCCTAAACCATGATTGCTGTATGTGAATGGCTCAGTGATTTTGCTAGACTGGTCGATTGCACAAAACTCCGGAAAGCAATGTGATTAAAGCGTCTAAAAAGTCTATGCGCCGGGAGCTTCGCCGTAAAACGGAGGAGTTCCTGTCTCGAGGTGGCGAGATTAAAAGACATGTTGCTGGTGAGACTGGAGAGCCCACAGATAAACCTAGATCCAGAGCTGTTTTTGTCACCGGGGAGCCCCGTCAGACCAGAACCTACGTCAATGATGTGGTCTCCAATCTGGATAGCCGCAAAAAGAAGAAGACCTCGCAACCAGCTCCCAAGGCCAAAAAGCGCCCGGTAAAAAAGATTATTTACGATGACTTTGGCGAGCCCCTGCGCGAGGTCTGGGCCGAAGAGTAGGGCGATCCAGAATAAAGGGCAGAGGCTAATCCTCTGCCTAGGTAATATCTTCGCCCTTAGCCTGCTTGTCCGCATGATAGCTGGAGCGCACCAATGGTCCACAGGCTGCCTGGGTAAAGCCGATACTCTCTGCATAGGCCGTATACTCGGCAAATTCGTCCGGGTGCACAAAGCGCTCTACGGGTAGGTGATTGACTGAGGGCTGCAGATATTGCCCAACGGTCAACATATCCACATCATGCTCGCGCAGATCGTCCAGGGTGCGCAGCAATTCGTCTTTAGTCTCTCCCAGACCCACCATCAGACCGGACTTGGTCGGCACATTGGGGTTGAGGGCTTTGTACTCTTTAAGCAGCTTCAGGGACCATTCATAGTTAGCGCCCGGGCGAGCTTCCCGATACAGTCTAGGGATGGTTTCCATATTATGGTTAAACACATCAGGTGCGGTGGCAGTGAAAATCTCCAGAGCCGGAGCCATGCGGCCACGGAAGTCCGGCACCAGCACCTCGACTTTGAGATTGGGTGACAGCAGCCGCGCCTCGCGAATACAGTCGGCAAAATGCTGGGCACCGCCGTCGCGAAGATCGTCCCGATCCACCGAAGTGATAACCACATATTTGAGTGCCATCTCCTGAATCGCTTTAGCCAGATTAACTGGCTCTTCGCTATCCAGTGGGTTGGGCTTGCCATGACCCACATCGCAGAATGGGCAGCGTCTGGTACAGATCTCACCCATAATCATAAAGGTCGCAGTGCCGTGGCTAAAACATTCATGCAGATTGGGGCAGGCGGCCTCTTCGCAGACAGTGGCCATCTTGTGGTTACGCAGTATATCTTTAATCTCCTGGACCTTGGGCGAGGCTGAGAGGCGAATACGCATCCATTCAGGTTTGCGCTGAATCGATGCAGTGGGAATCACTTTGACTGGAATACGCTCCACCTTATCGGCACTGCGCAACTTTTCGCCCTGCTGCAGTCGGCGGGTGCGCTTTGGTGGTGTAACAGACTCGGTCATAATGGTTCCTGTAATCTAATTTAAAACAGCATCGCTGTTGTCGGTCTGGTATTTATTATACCCAAGCCCGGTGGCGAGATACTCGACTAATTTTTGGCTCACAGGCTCTATGCCTGGGGGCGATTCAACAAGATCCGCCAGCTGGGTCATGGTGACGCCCAGCCCGCAGGGGTTGATCTGTTGCCAGGGTTGCATATCCATGGCCACATTAAAATTCAAGCCATGATAGCTGCAGCCTTTGCGAATACGCAGGCCCAGAGAGGCAATTTTTTCGCCGCTTTCAATATAGACGCCAGGGGCTTCCCGGCGCGGACTGGCGACGACCTGCCAGACTGCCAATGTGTCCACCAGTGCCTGTTCGATAATATTGACCAGATCGCGAACACCCAGCTTAAGACGTTTTAAATCAACCAGCACATAGGCGGTAATCTGACCCGGACCATGGTAGGTAACCTGGCCGCCGCGATCACTTTTAATCACCGGTATAGCGCCGGGATTGAGAATATATTCTTCTTTACCTGCCTGACCCTGAGTGAACACTGGCTGATGTTCGAGCAGCCAGATTTCGTCGGCACTGGTGCTGCTGCGCTGGTCATTAAAGGCTTTCATGGCAGCAAAACACTGGCTGTATTCCTGCAACCCCAGGTGGCGAACAATCAATGTGGATGCTGGATTTGAAGAGGCCATGGTTGATGTCATGGTTAAAGAACCATTTTGACTCGACTGCTGGTCTTTAAGTCGGTAAAAATCGCGTCAAGCTGGGGCTTTCCAGTGGCCGTTATAATAAGCGTAATAGATTGCCACTTGCCTTTGCTGCTCTCGCGCACGGTTATCTTGCTCTGATCAAATCCCGGGGCATGGATATGCATCACCTGCAATACGTGTTGGTGTAATTCCTCATGGGCATCACCCATAACCTTGATCGGATAGTCACAGGGAAATTCAAGCAGTGGCGCTTCTTGTTCAGTCACAGCAATTGCCTCAAGACATCAAATTGGTAAAAAACAGGATAATCCAGTCAAACAGTCGTGCCATGCTGCCAGATTGCTCGACATCCTGAGCCGCCACCAGAGGCACATCCACCAACACCTCATCATTCAGGCTTACCTGCAGTCGACCCAGTTCCTGGCCTGTGTAGACAGGCGCATCAATCTGTTCGTCGACAAGAATATTGGCGGACAGGTCTTTCTTCGACCCGCGAGGGAACGTCAGGATAATATCATCGCTGATGGTCAGATTAAGGAAGTCCTGCTGGCCATACCAGATCTTGGTATTTTCTTTGATCAGCTCGCCAGCTTTATAGATGGTTCTGGTATCAAAATTACGGAAGCCATAGGACAGCAGCTTTTGCGATTCTCTGGCTCTGGATGCGTCATTGCTGGCACCCAATACCACTGAGATCAAGCGCATATCCCGCCGCTGTGCAGAGGCTACGAGGCAGTAGCCCGCTGCTTTGGTATGGCCTGTCTTTAAACCATCTACACTGGTGTCACGCCACAGCAAGCGGTTGCGATTGGGCTGGTTGATATTATTGTGTTTAAAATATTTCTTGGCGTAAATGCTGTAGTACTTGGGGTGGTCTTGAATAATTGCCCGCGCTATCAGCGATAGATCCCGGGCTGTGGTGAGCATGCCCTCTGCAGGCAGTCCGGTTGCATTCATATAGGTGGTGTCAGACATACCCAGCAATTCAGCCTGGCGGTTCATGGTGTCAGCAAAGGCAATTTCACTGCCGCTGACATGCTCCGCCAGTGCGATGGCAGCATCATTGCCCGACTGGATAATAACGCCGTGCATAAGATCCAGCACTGACACCTTGGTGCGGGGGCTCAAAAACATTGTCGAGCCATCGGTTTTGGCCCCGCCCAGTCGCCAGGCATTGTCACTGATCAGTACTTCCGAGTCTTCGTCTATGCGGCCAGCTTCGATTTCATTGGAGACAATAAACGTGGTCATCATTTTGGCTAGACTGGCCGGAGGGAGTTGCTCGTCGGCATTGTTTTCAGCCAGCACATAGCCAGTGTTGGCATCCACCAGAATCCAAGCTTTGGCCGCCAGTTCCGGTGCTGCGGGAACCAGTTTTTGTGCCTGTGGGGCAGCGATTGTCAGCGCACAGCCAAGGATAATGATTGCAGACTTGATGCATTTTTTAAGCATATTAAATAGACCTGGATTCAGGGTTGAAAATTTGGACGCTAGTTTAACATCACCAGACCGCTTATGCGCGTCCTGCGGTTAATGTCGGAGACAGGAAACAACAACTATTGTTTGACCAGAAAACCAGAGATATTAGCGGATTGTTGCAGCATGCGTTTGATCACCAGCAATTCCATTTTATCCGCCACCGGTCCTATCCATACTTTGAACAGATTATCCCTCTGTTGCACCAGAATAGGCTTGGAGGTATGGGTTCGAACCTGCTTTTGCAGAGCTCGAGCAGCATCTGCATTGTCAAAGGCACCGACCTGCAAATAGCGACCCTGGGTCAGGCTGGGCATAGTGTTTCCCTCAGAGCCCGGGGCCGTAGCTGGCGTAACTACAGACTTGGCCGTGCTCTTTCCCGAGGGATCTATGGCTTCTACCAACACCTCGGTAGTACCTTTGTCAGCAAAGCCCAGCTTTAGCGCAGCTACATAGGAGAGATCAATAATACGGGGCCCATGAAAGGGGCCGCGGTCATTGATGCGCACAATAATCGACCGGTTATTTTCCATGCTGGTCACCCGGGCATAGGTGGGAATAGGCAGGGATTTATGGGCCGCCGTCATGGCGTACATATCATAGATCTCACCATTGGATGTGCGTCGGCCATGAAACTTGCGGCCATACCAGGACGCGATGCCAGTCTCTCGATAGTTTTCACTGCTGGGCAGCACAAAGTAAGTCTTGCCAAACACCTGGTAGGGGCTCTTGTTACCGACTTTGGTAATCGGCTCTACTTTGGGAACTGGGTCGGCAATGGTTCTGGTATCGACTTTTTTACCAGCGCTATCTTTTCGCTCGACTATGGTTGGAGTATAGCCACAGCCAGCGAGCCCTAAACTACCAAGCAGGATAAGGTGCAGTGCGTATCTGGCGAATTTAGCAGTCTGATGTTGAGGCACAGCGGCGACTTCGAATGATTTCACTGAGCTGGTAGACAGCCATCGCGTATTTGGTGCGCGGATTATAGCGACCGATCACATAGAAATTGTGCAGCCCCAACCAGTATTCGTCACCATATTTGGCTTTAAAGCGCATTGGAAATGCGGTGGCCTCCGGGTCGAATGTTTCCACTGGTTTGTAGCCCATGGTGCTGAGCTCGGCAACGGTGTCGGTGGGACGCTTCATTTTATTAAGGCGCTGTTCATCAATGCTGCCAGTAATATGAGCTCTGGTTGCCACTGGCTGGCCGGTTTTCCAGCCATGTTTAATAAAGTAATTGGCCACACTGCCTATGGCATCTGTAGGGTTAGTCCAGATATCGGCAAAGCCGTCGCTGTCAAAATCCACCGCATAGTCGCGATAGCTATTGGGCATAAACTGACCCCAGCCCATGGCGCCAGCATAGGATCCCTTGAGGCTGAGAGGGTCTTGCTTCTGTTCCCGAGCCAGCAGGAATAGATTTTCCAGTTGTATGGTAAAGAACCTCTTTCGCGACTCGCGCTTTTCAATGCTGCTGTAATAGTCAAACGCCAAAGTAGTCAGGGCATCAATGACCTTGTAGCTGCCGGTATTGCGGCCATAGTTGGTTTCAACGCCAATAATGCTGACAATGATTGCAGGATCGACACCAAATTCTTTTTCGGCGCGCTCCAAGGTCTGCCGATTTTCTGCCCAGAACTGCAAACCGCGCTCAGTGCGCAGGTCCGAGATAAAGTGTTTGCGGTACTCATACCAGGGTTTTACCTTTTCCGCGGGCCTACTCATGGCTTTAACAATAGATTTCTGATGCTCGGCATAGGACAGCCAGGCCAAGATCTGCTGGCGATCAAACTGATGCTTGTTGACCATGGTATCGACAAAGGCAGCGGCCTCTGGATGTTCAGAATAGTCCGCAATAGAGAGGGCGGGCAGCAGGCTGATCCAGGCTGCAATAAAGAATTTAATAGTTTGTTTCAAAGCTCAATCCTAATCCGTTTGGGCTCGGTGCTGATGGCCATTAGAATACCAAAACCGAGAAAGAGAGTCACAATCGCAGTGCCTCCGTAGCTGATTAAAGGCAATGGTACACCAACTACGGGCAGTATCCCCGATACCATGCTCATATTTACAAAAACATAGATAAAAAATGTCAGACTCAGACTGCCGGCTATGAGTCGGCCAAATTGGGATTGCGAGTTGAGGGCAATAACCATGCAGCGACCGATCAGTAGCAGGTAGGCTGCGCAGAGTGTGAGCACCCCGATGAGGCCAAATTCTTCAGCCAGTACCGCGATAATAAAATCTGTATGGCTCTCCGGCAAAAAGTTAAGCTGTGACTGAGTGCCCAGAGTCCAGCCTTTGCCATTCAACCCCCCTGAGCCTATGGCGGTGGTTGACTGGATAATATTCCAGCCTGCTCCCAGCTTGTCATCTTCAGGGGACAGCAATGTCAGCACCCGCTGTTTCTGATAGTCGCGCATAACAAAAAACCACAGACTGGGAATCGCCGCTAGGGCCATTAAAAAGGCGCTGATCAGATAGCGTTTGCGCAGCCCGGCCAAAAACAGCACAAAACAACCTGAGGCAAAAATAAGAATTGCTGTACCCAGATCTGGCTGTTTAACAATGAGTAATACTGGCATAAGAATCAGGGCAAGAGTCGCCAGTATATGGGTGAATCTGGGTGGAATATAACGCTTGCCCAGATAGGCGGACACCATCATAGGGACAGCAACCTTCATCAATTCAGAGGGTTGAAACCGCGTCAGGCCCAGATCCAGCCAGCGCTGAGCCCCTTTGGCACCTACCCCAAAAAACAGTACCACAACCAGAGAAATCAGCCCGATACAGTAGAACAGCACTGCCCAGCGCTCCCAGAAACGCACCGGAAACTGAGCCACCACCACCATGGCTGCAAACCCGGCGAGCATAAACAGTGCCTGGCGCTTAACATAGAAAAGACTCTGGCCACTGGCGCTGTATAGCACTAACAGTCCGCCTATACAGAGTGCGATCAGGATCATCAGCAGGGGAATATCCATGTGCAGGGAACGGCCATGGCGGCGCTCTCCCCCCGGGCTTTGCATACGGCGAACAAAATCATTTGTATACATCTAAGGCACCACCATTAATTATTCGCAATGATTTGGCTTTGTTTGCTTTTTGATTTCATGTATTCATCAATAACCAGACGCGCAATTGGCGCTGCAGCAGAGCTGCCATGCTCGCCATTTTCTACAATAAGCCCCACTGCTATCTGTGGGTCATCCATCGGCGCGAAGGCAACAAACAGGGCGTGATCCCACTGACTCTTATCAATTTTGGAGCTGTCATATTCGTCTTCCGCACTGATACTGATCACCTGAGCTGTACCAGTTTTGCCCGCAATCTCATAGTTGAGGCCATTGCTGATGCCTTTGGCCGTCCCCCTGGGTGAATGAACCACATCGCGCATAGCCTTGTGCACATAGTCCCAATATTCATCGGACATATTAATGGATTCTCGAACCTCAACAGGCTGGGTGGCAACGCCGTCTATGGATTTGACCAGCTGCGGCTTAAGTAACTTGCCCTTGGATGCAATGCGCGCAGACATCACTGCTAATTGCAGCGGTGTGGTGAGCATAAAGCCCTGACCGATACTGACATTGATAGTGTCGCCATTAAACCAGGCCTCTTGCTTCGCGCCCTGTTTCCACTCTCTGGAGGGCATAATGCCGGGGCGTTCGCCGGGCATATCAATACCTGTAAGATTGCCTAGACCAAACATTTCACTGTAGCTGGATAGCAGGTCGATACCGGTCTTAACGCTCATTTTATAAAAGAATACATCGCAAGATTCAATAATAGCTTTGGCTAGATCGACGCCCTTGCCATGGCCACCGCGTTTAGAGTTGTGATCGCGCCAGGGCCGTTCAATGCCTTCCATAAAGAAGTAGCCCGGATCCTCAATACTGTAATCCATGCTGATGCTGTTGTTGTGCAGACCAATCAAACCAAATAATGGTTTGATGGTTGAGCCTGGTGGATACTGGCCGCGGATGGCGCGGTCAAACAATGGCCGGTCTGAAGACTGCAGCAGCTGGTCGTAATTGGTCTGACTGATACCGGAGACAAACAGGTTGGGGTCATAGCTGGGGGCGCTGACCATACTGAGAATGCCCCCGGTTTTAATGTCGATGGCCACCAGAGCGCCGCGGTCATCTTTAAATGCTTTGTGGGCAACCCTTTGCAGATTACTATCCAAATGCACGGTGAGGTTGGTACCAGGCAGCGGGCTAACATTTTCCAGAATCCGCATCACCCGGCCTCGGGCATTGGTTTCCACATGCTCGGTACCCACAGCACCCAACAAGCGATCTTCGTAATATTTCTCCAGACCAATTTTGCCGATACTGTCGGTGCCACTGTAGGCCACTGAATCTATCTGCTGACTTTCGCGCTCATTAATGCGGCCCACATAGCCGATAACATGGGCGAATAGTTCTCCGTTGGGGTAAAACCTGGTTAGGCGAGCGGTGACTTCGGCGCCGTCGAGGCGATAGCTGTTTACTGCCAGAATACCTCTCTCTTGCTCGGAGAGATTAAATCTAAGTGGCGTGTGCTCATAGGGTTTGCGTCGTTTCAGGCGTTTTTCAAAGCGCTCGATATCATCGCTGGAGATATCAATCAGTGATGAGATCTGCAGCAGCAGCTGCTCGAGATCCTCGGAGCGTTCGCGAATAATACTGAGGCTGTAGGAGGGGCGATTATCCGCCAGTAATTCTCCATTGCGATCATAGATAAGCCCTCTGGATGGAGCCGCTGGTCTAACATGGACGCGATTATTGTCGGAATGAGTGGCAAAGTCCTGATGCCGGGTAACCTGCAAATCGAAATAGCGATAGAGAACAATGGACGTTAATACAATGGCTGCCAGCCCTGCAATTAATAGCCTGCCGGTAAAGATTCTGCGGTCTCTGGCGGGGTCTGAAAAGGCAGCATCATTTATCATTTAGGTTATCCAGTCATCTAACTGCGATGATAAGGGTGATTGGCATTAATCGTCCATGCCCTGTACAGCTGCTCCATAACCACAATTCGCACCAGCGGGTGGGGCAATGTCAGATCAGATAGCGACCAGCGCATGTTAGCTCGCGCCAGACATTGCTGTGACAGACCATCTGGCCCGCCCACTAGCAGACAGATATCCCGACCATTCATTTGCCAGTTGCCCAACTGCTGTGCAAGCTTTTCCGTGCTCATTGGCTTGCCCAGTACATCCAGTGCGACAACAAAATCATGCTCTCCAATCGCTTTTAAAATACCCTGGCTCTCAGCCTCAATGGCTTTTGCCGCAGGCTGATTTTTGCCCCTTGAGCCCAGGGGTATCTCTATTGACTGCACCCGCAGTTCCGGCGGCATACGCTTGCCGTATTCATTGCAACCGGCTTCTACCCAGTCCGGCATGCGCGTGCCAACAGCCAATAGTTTAAGTTTCATTGCTTTTACTACTGATCGTTCTCAGGAACGCCCAGTGTGACATCATTTTCTCCGGAGCCATCTTCAAGCAAATCACCGGGGCGCATGGTCCAGAGGCGCTCAAGATCATAAAATTCACGGGTTGCCGGAAGCATAATATGGACGATTACATCACCAAAATCCACCAGTATCCACTCGCAGGTATCATCACCCTCAACACCGATCAAGCTATAGCCAGCCTCTTTTGCATCCACCACCACGCTGTTGGCAAGAGACTTGACCTGGCGATTGGAGTTGCCGCTGGCGACAATCATGGTATCCATCATGCCAGTGAGTTCGCGCACATCAATATCCATGATATCTGTGGCTTTAATCTCTTCAAGGGCGTTAATAACTATATCTTTCAAAGGTTGCGTCATGGCAATTGGTTACTCGTATAAATGATGTTGCTGAATGTACTCGACCACTGTGTCAGGGGTCATAAAGTTAATGCTTTTACCCTGTGCTATCTTTTCGCGAATACCAGTGGAGGAAATATCCAACATGGTTAAATCGCAAAAATATAGGTTGCCCGCGGGCCGTTGCTGCATGGTATCTAAATCATCGCAGCGGTGCTGCGCAATCCAGTCTGCTACTGGCCCGGATTGCGGCTGCTCCGTATTAGGTCTGGACGAGACCACAATATGACAGTGCAGCAAGAGCTCCTGCCAACGCTGCCAGGTATTAATTTTTATCAGCGCGTCCATGCCAATACAGAAAAATAAGGGCTCTGTGTCGCCCATCTGCTGGCGCACCAAGGCCAGTGTATCAATGCTGTAACTGGGTGCAGCCCGATGTAACTCCATATCATCTGCAACCAGCATTGACTGGTTGGCTGTAGCAGTGGTCAACATGGCCAGTCGCTGCTCTGCACTGGCCTGGGGTTCTCCACGGTGGGGCGGAAAGGCACAGGGCAGCAATCTTAGATGATCCACCTGTAACAGTTCGGCCAGCTCTGTGGCAATCCGCAAATGGCCAATATGGACGGGATTAAACGTGCCACCAAACAGAGCCACTGCCATATTATTGACGGATCTGCCCATCGCCAAACACCACCCATTTCTGGCTGGTCAGACCTTCCAGGCCCACTGGGCCTCGAGCATGGATTTTGTCGGTGGAGATACCAATCTCGGCACCCAGACCATATTCAAAACCATCGGCAAAACGGGTTGAAGCATTAATCATTACCGAGCTGGAATCGACCTCGGCAATAAAGCGTCGGCCGCGGTTAAAGTCTTCAGTAACAATAGACTCAGTGTGTTGGGAGCTGTGTGTGTTGATATGTTCAATGGCTTCATCCAACCCGGAGACAATTTTGATCGACAATATAGGGGCCAGGTACTCTTCGCCCCAGTCCTCCTCAGTGGCCTCAATAATCGTCTCGAGAATAGCCCGGGACTTGCCGCAGCCGCGCAGCTCCACATTTTTCTCAGCATAGATCTTTGCCAGCTCAGGCAAAAAATTGTTCGCCACAGGCTCGGCAATCAGCAGTGACTCCATGGCATTGCATACGCCATAGCGATGGGTCTTGGAGTTGTCGGCAATAGCCAGCGCTTTTTTCAAGTCGGCGCGATCATCCACATACAGGTGACAGTTGCCATCAAGATGTTTAATCACGGGCACTCTGGCGTCGCTGCTGATGCGCTCAATCAAACCCTTGCCACCCCGGGGCACAATGACGTCCACATAGTCGGACATGGTAATCAGCTCACCCACCGCAGCGCGGTCAGTGGTATTGATCACCTGAACAGCGGTTTCAGGAAGACCAGCATCCGCTAAACCATTGGCAATGCAGGCGGCAATCGCCTGGTTTGACAGAATTGCCTCGCTGCCACCGCGCAAAATAGTGGCATTGCCAGATTTAAGACACAGGCTGGCGGCGTCTATGGTCACATTGGGGCGGGACTCATAAATAATGCCAATGACACCCAGTGGAACACGCATTTTGCCCAGTTGAATGCCACTGGGACGAAAGCCCATATCGGTGATTTCACCAATAGGATCTTGCAGGGCGGCAACCTGATTAAGGCCCTCAATCATGCCGTCAATGCGCTCATCATTGAGCTCCAGACGATCCAGTAGCGCGGCGTCCAGATTGTTGCTGCGGCCATTTTCCATATCCACAGCATTGGCGGCTAAAAGATTGTGGCGACCATCGTTCAACCTGCTGGCAATAGCCAGCAGTGCATTGTTTTTGATTGCAGTACCGGCACGGGCAAGAACTCGAGAAGACTCTCGAGCCGCTATACCAAGGTCCTGCATATAGGCTGTAATATCCATAGATAAATCTTAACTGTTCACAGAGCCTGATCAACAATTATCAAGCGATTAAAAAAGCGCCATTATACGGCCTGTGCAGGCATAATTCCCTATTTTCAGTGGTATACAGTCATTTTCCGCGACAGGTGCGTATAGAGGATTACCAATAGCGAAGGAATATCCCCTGAATAGCTTTATTTCACTGCTGCAAAGCTACCCAGATTGGCTGGTATTAACCGGTGCCGGAGTCAGTGCTGAATCTGGTGTGCCTACCTATCGCGATAGCGAGGGACAGTGGCAGCGCAAGCAACCAGTAACCCACCAGGAGTTTATGGCAGACCATAGCTCAAGGCAGCGGTTTTGGTCGCGCAATATGGTGGGTTGGCGCTTTATGGTCGAGGCCCAGCCCAATGACGCCCATCAGGCACTGGTGCAACTGGAGCAGCTGGGGGTGGTTTCCTGTCTGGTCACGCAAAATGTCGATGGTCTGCACCAGCGCGCCGGCAGCCGCAATGTTATAGACCTCCATGGCCGCGTCGATACATTGTCCTGCATGACATGTGGCATTCAGTATCCCAGGGCACCATTGCAGCTCTGGCTGGAGAATCACAACCCTGAATATGCCTTGCTGGCAGGGGGCATAGCCCCGGATGGGGATGCGGATATAGATCATCTGGACTATTCCACCATGAAGATTCCCCACTGCCAACATTGCCGCGGTATTATCAAGCCAAATGCTGTGTTTTATGGCGACTCAATCCCCAAGCAGCGGGTGATGCAGGCCGAGCAGACGATGCAGAGCGCGGCAGGATTACTGGTTGTAGGTTCTTCATTGATGACGTATTCGGGCTACCGTTTTTGCCTCTGGGCCCAGCGCCAGGGCAAGCCGATACTGCTGTTAAATGATGGCAAAACCAGAGCAGACGAGATGGCTACCGCCAGAATGGGTGGATCCTGTTCAACTGTATTGCAAAGCTGGTTGGGTGATTTGGGGTAAAGCGGGGCGATTACCCGATTTTAAAGATACTTGCTCACCACATCCGCCAGGGCCTTAAGGTGCGCCGGATCGTCATTCAAGCAGGGAATATAGTGAAAATGCTCGCCGCCATGCTCAATAAAGCTCTCCCGTGCTTCCATATTGATCTCCTCAATGGTCTCAAGACAGTCAGAGGAGAACCCCGGGCAAATCACCGCCACATGCTTGACTCCATCAGCGGGCATGGCTTCGAGGGTTTTGTCTGTATAGGGCTGTAGCCAGGGTTCACGACCAAAGCGCGACTGGAACGTGGTAATGACTTGGTCTTCCTCCCAACCTAACCGCTCGCGCACCAACCTAGTGGTCTGGTGGCAGAAGCAATGGTATGGATCGCCTTTATTAAGGTATTTCTGCGGCGTGCCATGGTAGGAAAACATCAGCTTATCGGGCTGGCCATGCTTAGCGACATGCTTGCGAATAGTGCCACACAGGGCATCGATATAAAGTTTGGACTGCTGATAGCCACCAATAAAATGCAACTCCGGCACCCAGCGGGTTTTGGTAAATGTCTGGGCTACCGCATCAAAGGTGGAACCAGTGGTGGCACCGGAATACTGGGGGTATAGCGGCAGCACAGTAATATCACGCACATTCTGCGCAGTTAACTCAGCAATGGCTGACTCCATAGAGGGGTTGCCGTAGCGCATCCCCAGTACCACAGGCACATCGCGCTTAAACTTTTTATCGAGAATCTTCTTTACCCCGGCAACCTGATTGGTGCTGTGTACCATCAATGGCGAACCACCTTCAGACCAGACGCTGGCATACAGCTTGGCCGAGCGGCGCGGGCGAATACGCAGGATAATCAGGTTGAGAATCATCCACCATAGCAAGCGCGGCACTTCAACAACCCTTGGGTCACTGAGAAATTCTTTCAAATAGCGACGCAGTTCAGCCGTTTTGGGAGCGTCGGGAGTGCCCAGGTTGCACAGCAGTACACCAGTTTGAGGCGAGGGGCCTTTGTGGTCGTAATCTGTCTGGCCTTGGTACTTCATGGAACTGCTCCTGAAAATGCGGTTGGGCGAATAGGGCCAGACAATACTGCACCGGCCCTGAATCACCAAATGTTTATTGGCTGCTATGGCAGATCTATACGCCGCAAAGAAGTGCCTAGATTGTCTTTGAGCTTCAGTTGCCGCCCGATGGACATTGACAGCACAGACGGTCTAGATAAAAGCTGACCCCTAACCTCGGCAAGGCTATAATGCGCGACTTTTAACGGCAGTCAGAAAAATCATGAGTCAATCAGCCTCAGACCGGCGCACCTTTGCGATTATCTCCCACCCGGATGCGGGTAAAACCACTATCACTGAGAAGCTGCTGCTGCTCGGCAATCTGATTCAGGTGGCGGGTACAGTCAAGGGCCGTAAAAGCGATCGTCATGCTACTTCTGACTGGATGGCCATGGAGAAAGAGCGGGGCATCTCGGTCACCTCGTCTGTGATGCAGTTTCCCTACAACGACTGTATGGTTAACCTGCTGGATACCCCTGGTCACGAAGACTTCTCTGAGGATACTTACCGCACCCTGACCGCGGTGGATTCATCCCTGATGGTGATTGATGGCGCCAAGGGCGTGGAAGATCGCACCATTAAACTGATGGATGTCTGTCGCCTGCGGGATACGCCAATTCTGTCCTTTGTTAATAAAATGGACCGAGATATTCGCGATCCCATCGATTTGCTGGATGAAATTGAAGAGGTGCTTAAAATTAAAGCAGCACCGATCAACTGGCCGATTGGTATGGGCCGTGAGTTTCGCGGTGTGTACAATTTTTATACGGATACCATCCATGTCTATGTGCAGGGTAAGGGTCACACATTGATGGATGATATTCAGGTTAAAGGTCTCGAGTCACCAGAGGCTCGAGAAGCGCTGGGTGACTATGCCGATGATGTGCTTGAAGAGCTGGAGCTGGTAAAAGGCGCCACCAATCTGTTTGATATGGACGAATTTCTGTCCGGCAAACTAGCCCCGGTATTTTTTGGTACTGCGCTGGGTAACTTTGGTATCCGCGAAATGCTGAATGACTTTGTGCGCTGGGCCCCTGCCCCGCAGCCCCGCCAGACATTAGAGCGGGAAGTGACGGCCAGTGAGGATAAATTCAGCGGCTTTGTGTTTAAGATCCAGGCCAATATGGACCCAAAACACAGGGACCGCATTGCCTTTATGCGTATCTGCTCTGGCAAATACAGCAAAGGCATGAAAATGAAGCACGTACGCACCGGCAAAGATGTGCGTATCTCTGATGCTTTTAGTTTTAAAGCCGGTGAGCGTATTTCCGTGGAAGAGGCAGTCGCCGGAGATATTATTGGTCTGCACAACCATGGCTCCATTCAGATTGGCGATACTTTTACCGAGGGTGAAGCACTCAAATTCAGCGGTATTCCGCATTTTGCACCGGAGCTATTTAAGCGTATACGCTTAAAAGATCCGCTACGAGCCAAGCAGCTGCAAAATGGCATTCGCCAGCTGTCGGAAGAGGGCAGCACCCAGGTATTTTTTCCATTTCGCAATAACGATATTATTGTCGGCGCTGTGGGCCAGCTGCAGTTTGATGTGGTGGCGTACAGGCTCAGAGAGGAATACGGTGTTGAAGCTATCTATGAACCAGTCAATGTGCACACAGCGCGCTGGACGGAATCTGATGATGCTAAAACTCTCGAGGCTTTCCGCATTAAGGCGGAGGAGAATCTGGCAGTGGATGGCGGTGGCCATCTTACCTATCTGGCGCCCACCAGAGTGAATTTGGCGCTGGCTCAGGAGCGGCATCCGGACATTGAATTTCGCTCCACCAGAGAACATTAAGCAGCAATCAAAACTAAAAATAGAACAACAGACAGAGTAGCTACAGCTATGAGTGAAAAAGTTGTCCCCGTCTCCCAGGATCAATGTCCTGCTCATTTACGCACCAATCGCAGCCCATTAACCCGCTGGTTTGGGCGCACGTTTTATCGCGCCATTGGCTGGGAGTTAGAGGGCAAAATTGCCGATGCAGAGCGGGTAATGGTGGTGGCAGCGCCCCATACATCCAATTGGGATTTTGTCTTTGGAATTCTTGTTATCCTGGGTATTAATGCGCGGGTGCGCTGGTTGGGCAAGCACACAATTTTTAAGTTCGGGGTGACCTGGTTCTTTCGCTGGTTGGGGGGCATCCCGGTCAATCGAGAGCAGCCAGATGAGGTAATGGGCTATGTGGATGCGGCGGTGGAAAAAGACAATGGTTTGATTCTTGTTATGGCTCCCGAGGGAACCCGCAAAAAGGTCACAAAATGGAAGACAGGTTTTCTGCGCATTGCCAAGAAAAATAAATGCGTGATTCAGCTGGGTGCTCTGGATTTTGCCAACAGACGTATCGTGCTTGGAGATGTATTCGAACCCACTGGTGACAATGAGGCGGATATTGCGGCTATTATTGAATATTACAGCCAGTTTACCGGACGTCACCCAGATCAGTTTTAAGGTTGCCAGGCCCTATCAACCAGAATAAGAATTAAAGAGAGTTCAGGTATGAGTCAGAAACCACTAGTTGTATCCGAACAACAGTGCCCGGAACATTTGCGCGCTAACCGAGGTGCCTTTGCCCAATGGTTTGGGCGCACGGTTTTGCGCATATTTGGCTGGCGGGTCGAAGGGCGGATTCCCAACCTGAAACGGCTGTTGATTATTGGCGCGCCCCATACTTCCAACTGGGACTTTGTCTACGCCATGGCCGCGATTCTGGGGCTCAATATCCGTCTGCGCTGGCTGGGCAAACACACGATATTCAAGCCTGGAGTGGTATGGTTTATGGAATGGTTGGGCGGTATTCCAATCAATCGCTCTAAGCCCCAGGATATTGTTGATAATGTGGCCAAGCTGGTGGAGCGGGAGAATGGCATTGTTATTGGTCTGGCCCCGGAAGGCACGCGAAAAAAGGTCGATAAATGGAAGACTGGATTTCTGCGCATGGCCGAAGCCACTGACTGCACTATATTTATGATTGGTCTGGACTTTGCCCGCAAGCGGGTTGTGCTTGGGGAGTCCTTTGAGCCAACTGGTGATCACGAGGCCGATCTTGTGGCTATTATGGAGCATTACAAGCGCTATAACGGCAAATATCCCGAGCGGGAATAACGCCTTGGTAAGTTAGCGCTTACTATTATGGAAATATTTACAAACATTCAGTTTGTTTTAGTTTTTATCGCTTTTTTTGCCGGTTTGATATCCTCGATTGCTGGCTCTGGGGGCATTCTAACCCTGCCAGCTTTGCTCTGGGCTGGCTTGCCTCCTCTCAATGCTCTGGCCACCAACAAGGTGCAGAGTTCGATTGGCACATTGTCTTCCGCCTGGAATTTTTTTCGCAAAGGTCATCTGGATATCAAGCCCCTGAGGCTTTCTATTGCGCTAG
>JABJOY010000003.1 GCA_018664075.1 Porticoccaceae bacterium
TCTAACCAGCTGAACTACCGGTCCGCGAAAGCATTTTCTCTTGGTGGGTGGTACAGGGATTGAACCTGTGACCCTCGCCTTGTAAGGGCGATGCTCTACCAGCTGAGCTAACCACCCCCTGAGAGAGCGACGCATTCTACCTAACTGTAGGTCGCTGTCAAACATTTTCTGGCGCTATATACATATCAGTTTCGCAACCCTAAAATAACGGCCTAAATAAGGGGTTTCCTGAGTAAAAATGCAGATTTATAAAGACTTTAGTATAGAAGCCGCCCATCGGTTGCCAAATGTTCCTGAGGGACATAAATGTGCGCGACTTCATGGTCATTCGTTTCAGGTCAGAATCTCTGTCGAGGGGCCTGTGGGTGAGCAAACCGGTTGGATAATGGACTTTGGCGATATCAAAGGGGCATTTGCGCCGATTTATAATCAGTTAGACCACCATTACCTCAATGATGTGGAAGGGCTGGAGAATCCGACCAGTGAAAATCTCGCTCTGTGGATTTGGCAGAAACTTAAACCCGCGCTGCCTGAGCTGTCCTGTGTGACTATCAAAGAAACCTGCACTAGTGGCTGCGTCTATAAGGGCTAACCAGGGGGCGCTTTTATTCGTTCCCAGATTAATATGCCCAGCATTAAGCCGATCGGTATAAAGCACCCCAGTAGTATTTGCTGCCAGCTCAGCAGGTAGATCGCCCAGCCGGCGCTGAGAGCAGCAACGGCCTGAAACGAGAATATGGCGAAATCATTAACTCCCTGAGCTTTGAAGCGCTCATCTTCCCTGTGGGTACTGGGCAGTAATGAGGTGCCAGATACAAACAGGAAGTTCCAGCCTATGCCCAGCAGTACTAGCTGAATCAAGAAGCCGTTAACTGACACGTCAGCAAGGCCAATGACGATAGTGGCGCAGTAGCAAGTCAGGCCGACCAGCATCATGCCCCTTATGCTGAGATACTTAAATAGTACCGGTGCTATAAAAGAAGGCAGAAACATTGCGGCAATATGACTTTGAATCACCCATTTTGTGTCTATAAGTGAATGCCCGTGAAAATGGTGCATGCTGATGGGGGTGCCTGTCATCACGAATGACATAATAATGTAGGCCACAGAGCCGCTGGCTAACGCCAGGCAAAATGAGGGCTTGCGCATCAATGCTAATGTTGATGAATTACTCTTAGTGGTTGTCGCTGTACCCATGCTGGATGGCTTTGCCAGACTGAGTATCAGTGCTGCCAGAATAATGCAGGCGGCACCCAGCAAAAATGATCCCTGATAGTCAACATCGGTTAACTGCTGGCCAGCAACCGCTATTTCCGGGCCTATGTAAGCGGCGATAATACCCCCGGCCATAACCATCGAGGCCGCTGTGGCGCTGTGGTCTACCCCCACAGATTCCATGGCAGCAAATCTGGTTTGCAGTATGGAGGCATTGCACAGACCGAACAGAAAGCTGGCAATGCAGAACAGGCTGAAGCTCTGCATCTGTAATGCCAGCATGGCGAGGCCGCAGGTGAGCGCACCAATCAGCATAGATAGCAGTAATGTGTTTTTTCTTCCCAGCACCTGCATACATTGGGTTACTGGGATCACTGTAATCGCGGTGCCCAGAATCATAATGGCAATAGGGGCTGTTGCCCATGAGGTTGAGGGCGCCAGTCCGGCCCCCACGAGAGAGCCCGCCAGCACCATAAGCGTAATTATTGAACCTCCCAGTGCGCTGCTTATACTCAGTATGCAGACATTCTTGAAGCCTGGTGCGGATACGATGCTCATGGGGCAGATCTCTTTGGTTGGTTGGTAGCCAATTATTTTGCGACCCGGCAGATTCTAGACTACTTTTATAGGGTGGGAAGCAGATATTGTATTTTAAATGCTGCTGGTCTATCAGGCTAAAGTAAAATTCTGAAAATTATAAAATAAGAGACTAGAAATTATGGACGATACCCATCAGTCATTAGTTGAAAAAACTGTTTGCGAATTTATCAGCAAAAACCCATCGGCAAAATCCTCCCCGGTTGATATCACATACAACCTTGCGGAACTCAATATCGACTCATTGGAAAAGCTATCTATAGGCATGGATCTTGAGGAGGAGTTTGCCATTGAGTTTAGCGACGAGGATATAGAGGCCTTTGCTACTGTCTCCGATATTGTTACGGCTGTTGATCTGGCAATTGCCGCAAAACCTGCGCCGATTGCTAGCATGCAAACCAGTTAAGGCAGGTTTTCTGCATGGTTAATGGCCTGTTGCGCGGTATCTCAGTGCCGCTCTAACGCTGACTACTGTATACTGCCGCGCTAACTTCAGCCCTGCGCTAGCAGTCTAATCCGGTCAGAGAATCATACACATGGTAGAAATTGGTACATTTAACCAGCTTCAGGTTGTAAAGCAGGTCGATTTTGGTGTCTATCTCGATGGCGGCGAGTTGGATACCATATTGCTGCCCCGGCGCTATGTACCAGAGGGCTGCGAGATTGGCGACTGGCTGGATGTATTCCTCTACTTTGATTCAGATGATCTGTTGATTGCCACCACCGAGAAGCCCAAGGTTCAGGTGGGCGACTGTGAAATGTTGACCGTTGTAGATATTAACCATGCCGGTGCATTTATGGACTGGGGTCTGACCAAAGATCTGTTAGTGCCATACAACGAGCAACAAAAGCCCATGGAAGTGGGTTATTCCTATGTGGTTCACGTGTTTCATGACCAAAATTCTGACCGCATTGCAGCCTCTACCAAGCTCAACCATCATCTTGATGAGGAAACCGTCTGGCTCAAGCCCCGCCAGCAAGTCAATTTGCTGATCGCAGGTCGTACCGATCTGGGTTACAAAGCTGTGATAGACAATAAGTACCTGGGCCTTTTATTCCGTGCCGATGCCTTTAGGCCACTCAAAATAGGTGAGCGGTTGCCTGGTTTTGTTAAAAATATCCGTGCCGATGGCAAGATAGACCTAGTGATTTCCCAGAGTACGCTGCAAGGAGACCATGATCTGGGTGAGCAAATTATTCGTCATTTGCAGGAGATGGGGGGTGAGTCGCAGGTTTCTGACAAAAGTGACCCTGAGGAGATTTATCGTCTGTTTAAGGTATCAAAGAAAAAGTATAAGCAAGCATTGGGCACTCTTTATAAGAGCAAACGCATCCTTATTGAGCCCGGCATAGTAAAACTTATCAATTCATAGCCCCTTTTTGATACTTTTTATAAGCCCTATACCCTGAGTGCTATTTAAGGGTGCGAGTCATAATCTTGGGCTTTAGATCTTATTTAAAAATGCCTCGCAAGGCTACACGCCCCTAAATTCGGCTCTTCGTTGTGGTAACCTGTTTTTTCTTAGGTGTAGATACGTGCTTGCCATGGAAGCAAGTTGCCTCTTTTAATAAAGAAAACAAATAAATGGATTTAGTTTATTAATTTGTGTCTCTCGTACCACTGAGAGAACATCGGGCTGTAGTTATAACAAAAATTATCCGAGTTCCGTTACATTTTTTTGGCGCTGGGTAGATCAAGTAATTCATTTTTGGGGAAGTTAATTATGTATAGAAATAATAAACTCAGTTTGGCTGTGTCTATGGCCATTGGAGTGTCGCTAGCGGGAACCGCAAATGCGGAACTTGAAGAAGTGATAGTGACAGCTACTAAAACATCTGCCAGTACTCAGGATATCGCTGTAGCGGTCTCTGCAATTACGTCAGAAAAGCTCGACCAGTTAGGTGTGTCAAACTTTGAGGACTACCTGATTCAACTTCCCGGTGTTTCTGCTGGTGGTAGTGGACCCGGTCAGAACACGATTTATATTCGTGGTGTTGCGTCGACGACGCCAAACCTTACAACCGCTGGCGTAGCTGGACTGGCTCCCAACGTCGCGCTTTATCTAGACGAGCAGCCTCTTTCGCAACCAGGACGTAACCTTGATGTTTATGCCGCTGATTTAAACCGCATTGAGGTACTGTCTGGACCACAGGGCACATTGTTTGGAGCAAGCTCGCAGGCTGGTACTGTTCGCTTGATCACCAACAAGCCTGATCCCTCTGGTAGCTACGGCCGCATCAAGGTTGGCCTTTCTTCGACACAAGGTGGTGAGTCAAGCGATAGTGTAGAAGCCATGTTTAACCTACCTGTTAGCGATAAAGTTACACTGCGTGGTGTGGTTTATAGTGATAATCAGGGTGGTTATATTGATAACGTTCATGGAACTGTAAATGCGTTAGAAAGTGCACGTTTCCGTCCAGCGGGAACCATGAGGTCTAATGGCGTGGCAGTGTCCGATTTGCGCGGTGGCTTTAGTACTCAGGGCTACATTGACTCGATTCAAGGCCTGTCATACCAAGAAGACCGAGTGCCTTTGGACGCTACAGACCCGAGTACTTATACCAATGTCACGTTTGAGGATGCCGACAACAGCGACTTGGTAGAAGATAACTTCAACGACACCACATACGAAGGTGTGCGGTTGGGTGCACTGATTGATATCAATGAAGATTGGTCCTTACTGCTAGGATATGGTCATCAGGAATTAGATGTCGATGGTGTATTCCAGGCTGACCCTGGCTTGGGACCAGATAATCTTTCCGTTCAGAGGTATACCCCTGAGACGCTAGATGATTCGTTTGACAACTTCAACTGGAAGCTAGAGGGCCGCGTTGGTGAGCTGGATGTGGTTTATGCTGGAGCTTATACCAAGCGCGAAACCGATCAGGTGGTAGACTACACTGACTACCTCTTCGTGGGCCAGTACCTTCCTTACTATATATGTGACACGACTGTTACATACCCAGAGTATAACTACTACAACGCGCCGGGCACGGCCGCGGACGACGCCCTAGCCGTAGTTAATGGTGACGGAAAATTTGAGCCTTATGGGCCTTGTTACTCGCCGGATACCTATGTCACAAGCTACAGCGAGACAGAGGTAAGTACTCATGAGCTCAGATTTACGACAGATCAGGACAAGTCAATAAGGGCCACTGGTGGTGTTTTCTACAGTGATCTGCAACTCGAGGAGCGGGTAGACTTTACCTACCCCAACGTGAACAAAGCTAACTTTTATGGCCACGACTATGATGGCTGGGGGCCAGTAGAAAACTTTGCATTTGACAATGACTTTGCCTCAGTTGAAGGGGCTTTCCCTGTGGACACAGTTTTCAGGAATGATATCCAGCGAACCGATAAGCAGTATGGAGTTTTCGGTGAACTTACCTTTGATTTAAATGATGAGTTTGCCCTCACGATAGGCGCTCGGTATTATGATGTGAAGGTTGACATGAAGGGAGATGCCAACGCGGCCTTTGGTAACTTCTACAGGGAAACTGATGTCAATGCGTTTGGAACAAACATCTCAGACCTTTATGACGGTGATGGTGAATACACTTTCATCAACGACAGTTTGGTGGACACTCATATAACGTTCCAAGACGGCGTCACCTTTGATGAAGTGAAGACAGCGTTAAACGCTGTTGATGGTTTCAGCGTCGGTCGAGGAGCTTTTGCAAATGCGCCCAACGCAATCAGTGACGTTGAGATTCAGGGCATCCTTAATGCACTCAAGGCGCCAGATAAAGCGGAGACTAGCGGAACAATTTTCAAAGCCACTTTAAACTGGACTCCCAGCGAGGACACTTTGTTTTACGGTACCTTCTCTGAAGGGTTCCGTCCCGGGTTGTTGAATCGTCCGGGTGGAGCATCGAATGGAGCAGGGTACACAGTACCGTTTGAACTTATGACGGACGAAGTGACCAACCTTGAACTCGGTTGGAAGACTGACCTGCTTGATGGCCAGCTGAGATTTAACGGTAGTTTGTTCTTCGTTGAGATCGATAACCTGCAAACTACGATCTTCGATCCATCTATTGCTAACCTGTTCTTCTCGGATAATGCTGCGAATGCGGAAGTTACTGGTTTGGAAGGGGACTTTATCTGGGCGCCTGATTCTACTCCTGGGTTACAGATTAGTGGTGGATTCTCGTTCTTGGATTCAGAAATCACGAAGGTCCTGACACCCTCCGACGACGTGCAGAAAGGCGATTCTCTGGCCTTTGCTCCAGAGTTCCAAGCTAACTTGCAGGCGCGTTATGAGTGGACTATGGCATCCGGCATGACCGCTCATGTGATGCCGCATTTGGCACATTCTGATAAGTCCTATAGTGACATCATTCGCATGAATCGCGATGAGATCCAAGGTTGGACTATGGTCGGTTTGACTGCAGGTATAACGAATGACACTTGGGGCATTGAAATGTTTATCGATAATCTGACCGATAAGCGAGCAGAGCTATCCAGGAACTATGTCAATGACAGAGAGCGTGTATCCTACGCAAGACCAAGAACTACGGGTGTGCGTTTGACCTACAACTTCTGATTGATAGATACATTCGTTAAAACTAATATGCCCCTTTTAAGGGGCATATTTTTTGCCAAGGGAAAATGTTTTGAATCAGCAACATAAGATTGAAATTGAGCAGTTAATGCGTGGCAAGCGGTTTGATAAGGCGCTTGAATGTTTGGTATCAATATTAAAAGGCGATGATAACAATTTCGAAGCGCTCTACTACAGCGCAGTCTGCCTAAGGTATCTCGGGCGGTTAGATGATGCGTTAGCATCTCTTGAGGCACTGCGTAAAATTGCTCCAAACTTTGGCAGGGGACTTCAGGAGGAGGGTCACGTTCATAGAGACCGAGGTAATCTAAAACAGGCATTGCATCTCTATACTCGCGCTACCTACGCCAACCCGTCTCTCTCTGGAAGTTGGAGAGGGCAGATTGAGATTTTACTTAAACAGAATCGAGAGGCTGAGGCTATTCGTCTTAAGCCTCATTTGGAGCGCCTTGTTAAAATGCCCCCACCGTTAGTCGCAGTAATGGACTTGATTGCCCAGGGTAAGTTGGCTAACGCGGAGACTCTGTGCCGGGACTTTCTAAAACAAACTCCCCACCATGTTGAGGCAATGCGACTTTTGGCCGAGATAGGGATGAAACTGAATATACTTCACGATGCCGAGTTCTTATTGGAGAGCGCATTAAAATTAGAGCCCGATAATGAGCTTTTGCGCGTTGAATATATCGAGTGTTTGCGTAAGCGGCAAAAAATTGAGGCCGCCCATAAAGAAGTCTTAACACTTTACAATGCAAATCCGGACAACCTGCATTTTGAGTCTTTGTATGCGGTCCTTTGCATGCAAATGGGGCTTTATGAAAAAGCCTTAGAGTTATTTGATAACGTGCTAGCAAAAGTGCCTCAAGATCCAGTCACGCTAACTTCAAAGGGACATGCGCTAAAAACTTGCGGTAACACCGACGATGCTATTGCATCCTACAGGCTGGCTACAAAGAGCAGCAGTGCCTATGGGGAAGCCTGGCATTCACTCGCCAATCTAAAAACCGTGAAGCTGGATGAAAATGATGTAAGTAAAATGCTTGCTCAGATAAATGGCGATGACCTTAAGTTTATGGATAGGGTGTACATCAACTTTTCACTGGGCAAAGCATTTGAAGATGCCGAAGATTTCGATAGAGCTTTTTCCCACTATGCGGCTGGCAACAAGTCTAAAAAAGCTCAGAGCCGCTACGTTGCCGAAGAGATGACCGACGAATTTGAGCAGCAAAAAAAGCTTTTTAGCGACAAGTTTATTAAAAGTTTAAACGGCTGCGGCCACAGTGCGGCTGACCCTATTTTCATCGTCGGATTACCCCGAGCGGGATCGACTTTGCTCGAACAAATACTCTCGTCCCACAGCCAGGTTGACGGTACCCTTGAATTGCCCAATGTGTTAGCTCTGGTCAACGATCTGCGCAGAGGTGGCAATATGACTGGGGATAATCTCTATCCGGGAATCTTGGAGACCCTCGACGCTGAAAAATATGCTGAGTTTGGCGAAGCCTTTATCAGCGATACTCAGGTACATCGTCAGGAGGCCCCATTCTTTATTGATAAAATGCCCAATAATTTCAGGCATATTGGACTGATTAAGTTAATGTTGCCCAACGCCAAGATTATTGATGCAAGGCGTCACCCCATGGGCTGCTGCTTTAGTGGCTTTAAGCAGCTTTTTGCCGAGGGGCAGGCATTTTCTTATGATCTGGGTGATATTGGGCATTATTATCGTGATTACGAAGCTTTGATGGATTTTTGGCAAACCGCATTTCCCGGCCAAATATTGCATGTACAGTATGAAGATGTGGTCAATGATTTTGAAACTCAGGTGCGCCGTCTACTTCACTATTGCGGCTTGCCCTTCGAAGAGGCTTGTTTAAGTTTTTATAAAACCGAGCGGGCTGTCCGAACGCCGTCCTCAGAGCAGGTGCGTCAACCAATATACCGAGGGGGCATTGATCAGTGGAAGAACTTTGAGTCTCATTTGGATCCTCTCAAAGATGCTCTTGGAGAAGTACTTCACAGGTATCCAATGGATTAGATAGCTCGGCATAAAATAACAAGAATAAAAAAAGGGAGTAAAAAATGGCTAATCAAATGATGACAGTTGCTGATATACATCAGCTGGTGATTGATTGTTTTACGGCAAATGGCTGTGACATTGACAATGCTGCCGCGTTGGCGAGAACAATTAGTTTCGCTGAGCGCGATGGCAGTGCATCTCATGGCTTGTTTCGACTGCCTGGCTATATTGCTTCGTTGCGCAGCGGTAAAGTAGATGGCTGCGCTCAGCCAACAGTAGAGCGTATATCACCGAGCGTTATCCGGGTAGATGGAAAGCGTGGTTACGCTCCTCTAGCTCTTGAGAGAGGCCGTGCTGCATTAATCGAAGCTGCCAAAGAAAATGGCATAGCCGCCATGGCACTAATCAATGTCCACCACTTCGCCGCACTCTGGGTTGAAGTGGAGCCAATTGCCGAGGCTGGTTGTTGCGCCATGGCATTTACCACTTACAAACCGGCCGTGGTGCCCGCTGGTGCCAAGCAGCCGCTATTTGGTACCAATCCCATGTGCTTTGGTTGGCCCCGCGGTGATCAGCCGCCCATGGTCTTTGATCAGGCCTCTGCTTCTATGGCTCGTGGTGAAGTAATGATTGCTGCGCGGGATGGCCATGATGTGCCGCTGGGCACCGGAGTAGATGCCGATGGCAACCCAACCACAGAGCCACAAAAAATTATTGATGGTGGTGCTCTACTGCCATTTGGAGGTCATAAGGGCTCGACCATTGCCATGATGATAGAGCTTTTGGTGGCTGGCCTGACCGGGATGGACTTTAGCTTTGAAGCGCAAAAAAATGATAATAATGATGGTGGCCCACCCAATGGTGGTGAGTTTATGCTGGCCATAGATCCCAATCGCTTTGGTGATGCCGACAACTGGCTACAGCATTCAGAATCATTTTTAGAGCGCCTTGCTGGTATGGAAGGGGCCCATATGCCGGGCAATCGTCGCTATGCTAATCGTGCCAAGTCGGCGGCTGAGGGTATTGCTGTCAGTGATGCCTTGCTCGCTAGTTGCAGGGAGTTTCTCAAGCCCGCAGATTAATCATGCCTATGAATGATTGGCCTCGTTAGTGCGCAGGGTCAAATTATGCTTTCTGATTTGGCTGGGGGTTTCGCGGATAATGGTTTCGATCATCGCTTCAGCGGCGGGGGAGACCGTCCAGCCTTTGCGGGTAATCAGATAAACTTCCCGCGCCTGGGTTGGCACCAGGGGTCTGGATATCAGATTGTTTGAAAAAGCGGGAATCGCCAGAGAAGGCAACACAGAAACTCCTAAGTTGGATCTGAGCATGGCCAGTAACGTGGTGATATTGGGGAAATCAAACTTGGAGTCGCCGAAGCTGGCGCGGCTGCGCAGGGTTTTGGTAATGCCGGTATCCAAAAAGGTCGTGTCTTCTAATTCATTGATTTTTACTGGACCAGTCTTTTTCGCCAGCTGATGATCAACATGGCAGATTAGCTCCAGTTTATCGGCGAACAAAGGTTTGAAATTTAACAGCTTGTTGGGTTTCCACAGGCTGGCGATACCAAAGTCTACCTCATTGCGCTCGACCCGCCGCTGCACACCCTGGGAGCTGTCATCATCCAGATGCAGGTAAATACCAGGGTACTCGGCTGAGAAGGCTTTAATAATATCCGGCAGTAGATTGCTTGCCACTGAGGGTACGATAGCCATACTCACATGGCCACTGCGGCGTTCTGCGGTGGCGCGCAAGTCATAAATGGCACTATCAAAGTCGCGCACCAGACGCTGGGCTATGGGAATAAAATTCTCTCCTTCTACTGTGGTGCTCACTTGCCTCGTCGTGCGCTCCAATAGCTTTAAGCCAATAAATTCTTCCAGCTGTTTGACGGCCAATGTGATGGCGGGCTGTGTGCGTGAGAGTTTTTCAGCAGCACCATTAAAGCTGCCCTCTTCGGCGACAGTCACAAAGGTGCGTAGATGTCTCAAAGTTACATTTAAGTATCTGATAATATTCTCTTTCTTGTAATTATTAGTAGCTTTGTTGATTTTTAGAATAAATTAATTATCCTTATAAATCTATATAAAGTTTTGATTGGATTTATAGGTGCTTAGGGATAAAGATAGGGCGTTATGGCGTTAGTTAGCGCTAAAAATTACAGGCGGAGACAGTATGAGTCAGGATTTACACAACAATTATATTAATGGCGAATGGGTCGGCAGTTCACAGGTCATTGAAAATATAAACCCCTCAGATACAAGCGATATAGTCGGCCGTTATGCCAAGGCCTCCAATAAGGACTGTCTGGCCGCTATCGGCGCGGCCAATGCTGCTTTTGACGGCTGGTCACAAAGTGCTCTGGAGCAGCGCAAAACCATACTCGATTTTATTGGTGCCGAACTTATAGCCCGCAGCGGTGAAATTGGCGAGATTCTGGCCCGAGAGGAAGGGAAAACTCGTGCGGAAGGCGTGGGTGAAGTGTATCGCTCCGGACAGTTCTTTCAATATTACGGCGCTGAAGTCCTGCGCCTGATGGGTGAGAACACTCAGTCTGTGCGTCCCGGGGTGGATGTGGAAGTTCACCGGGAAGCTCTGGGTGTGATTGGCATTGTTACACCCTGGAATTTCCCCATGGCTGTAGCGGCCTGGAAAGTGGCACCGGCGATAGCCTATGGCAATGCGGTAGTGCTCAAACCGGCCGAGTTGGTGCCGGGCAGTGCCTGGATACTGGCCGATATTATCAGTCGCAGCGGTCTGCCCGATGGTGTATTTAATCTGGTGATGGGCTCTGGTCGAGATGTGGGTGAGACTCTCTGTAAATCCCCGGACATTCAAGCTGTTACCTTTACGGGCTCTGTCGGAGTAGGTCGCCATATTGCCCGCAATGCGATTGATAATATGGCCCGCGTGCAGCTGGAGATGGGCAGTAAAAATGCTCTGGTAATCCTGGACGATGCCGATCTCGATACAGCAGTGCAATGTGCCGTGGCTGGCGCCTATTTTGGTACAGGACAGAAATGTACCGCCTCATCGCGAATTATTGTGCAGGCTGGTATTCATGATGAGTTTGTCGAGAAAATGACTGCCGCTGTAAGCAATCTGGTGGTAGGCCATGCTCTGGCCGAGGGTTCACAGATAGGCCCGGTGGTGGATGGACGTCAGCTACAGCAGAACCTTGACTATATGCAGATTGCCAGAGATGAAGGCGCCGAGCTGGTGCTGGGTGGCGAAGCTCTGACCATGGATACTACAGGTTTTTACATGTCTCCCGCACTGTTTGTGAATACCAATAACCAGATGCGCATTAACCGCGAAGAGGTCTTTGGTCCTATTGCCTGTGTGATCAAGGTGGATAGCTATGAAGAGGCCCTGGAGGTCTCTAATGACTCAGACTTTGGTCTGACCTCTGGGATCATTACCAATAGCCTGGCCAATGCCGGCCACTTTAAGCGCCACTCAAAGTCTGGCTGTGTGATGGTTAACCTGCCTACCGCAGGTACCGATTACCATGTGCCCTTTGGCGGTCGTAAAAACTCAAGCTATGGCCCCCGCGAGCAAGGCCAGTATGCCCGTGAGTTCTACACTATTATCAAAACTAACTACAGCAAGCCCTATTAATTGCAATTCAGGATTAAGTGATGAACAGAGAGATGCTTCTTGTCGACGGGCTGCAATATGTTAATTGGAACCGCGACCTTTTCGAAAAGGCCCAGCGCAGTGGTTTAAGCGCCATTCATGTAACCATCGCATACTGGGAAAATATCCGCGAGACATTGGAGAATATAGGTAACTGGAATCGGCATTTTATCAACCATGCTGATTTGATTATGCCGATTCATCAGGCTGCGGATATCCTTGAAGCCAAGCGTCTGGGCAAAGTGGGCATTATCTTTGGTTTCCAGAACTGCTCTCCCATCGAAGACGATGTCAAAATGGTGCAGATTCTGCAACAGCTGGGGGTGCGTATTATGCAGCTCAGCTACAACAATCAGAGTCTGCTGGCCACCGGCTGTTATGAAGAGCAGGATGGCGGTATCACCAGATTTGGCCGCGAAGTGATAAAAGAGATGAACCGCGTCGGTATGATTATCGATATGTCCCACAGTGCCGAAAAGTCGACTCTGGAAGCCATCGAGATTTCCGAACGACCGATTGCCATCACCCATGCCAATCCAAGCTTTTTTCACCCAGCACTGCGCAATAAATCTGATAAAGTGCTGCGTGCCATCGGTGAGTCAGAAGGTATGCTGGGCTTTAGCATGTATCCCTTCCATCTCAAAAATGGATCCGATTGTACCCTGCCTGAGTTCTGTCAGATGATTGCTCAAACTGCTGAGATTATTGGCGTGGATCGTATCGGCATTGGTTCCGATCTCTGTGAGAACTGGGACTATTCGATACTGGAGTGGATGCGCAGTGGCCGCTGGACCACTGGCATTGATCATGGTGAAGGCTCTGCGGCCAATCCCAGCTGGCCCCGTCAACCGAACTGGTTTGCCGGTTCAAAAGATATGCTGACAGTGGCACAGGGTCTCGAAGATGTGGGCTTTGCCAATGGAGATATTGAGAAAATTATGGGTCAAAACTGGTTGTCATTTTTTGAAAAATCTTTTCCGGGCGCGCCGCTAAGTTCTTAAAGTCAGTTTATAAAATGGTTATAACAAAAGCCATTTAACAGCTAAAAACGACTATGTCGCAACCGAGTTTTCCATGTCGTTTTTAATTAAGTCGCGGGGGATATCTAGGCCTAAAATAGCCGCAATTCCCAGCCCTAACCAGGTGCTGGAGACGGCTATTTTTACAGGTGTCGCCCGTGCATTCATCCTACAGATCAACTGCCAAGTCCAGTCTCAGTCAAAGTGCTGTATTGCCCATGCGGCCTGCCAGTCAGGTCATGCAGTTGAATCGTCTGGGTAGTTTTCATCAGTCTCGTCTGAGCTTTATGCGCACATTGGTACGCCGCATGGTGCAGGAAAACTGGCAGATCAACAGCACTGTTTTTGATCTGGATACAGAGGGGTATGGCACTGCTGTCTATGAAGTCAAAGCCAAATATGGCACCTATAGCTATGTGCTGTTTTCCCATTACCTCGACCCTGAAAACCGCAATGATCGAGTAATTGCCGACCAATGGGACCTGACCATGGCGCTCTGTGAGGGCTCAGTGGATGCCGAGCAGCTGGAGTTTCTGCGCAACAATGTACCCAAGCAAGAAGCAGGGCGGGTTGATTCCCGGGTTTTTGTATTGTCCAGGGGCAACCGCAGTGGTCGTACCTTTGACTATGTGGTTGATCAACTGACCCAGGGCAGACAGCCAGATGTGGATGTCATTGCCGAAGTTGGCTATCTGTATCGCACCACCGCAGCCTATGGCAGTGGCAAATTGGGTATGGCCGACTGGGAAAAAGTTCGTACCAAACATCGGGATTTTGCTCGTCCTTTCGCCGCAGAAATGTTTACCTGCTTTATGTTGCGCCATTTTAGCCTTCAGCATGCTGACTATATCGCAGCCCAGCGTGCGCCAAAAACTGCAGTAAAGCTGGATGATGATATCAAGCGCTACTTTGGTATTGGCAACTCTACCGGCCTGGGTATGGCGCCATTTTTAATTAATCATCCGCTGCTGATTAATCAATGGATTGAACAGCGTGAAACCGCATTGGCCAGAGCTATTATGGCTGGCAGAGAGGGGCTGGATACTGCCATCTTGGACAGGTTCGCCTCTGGCACTGCCAGAGTGATTCAACATCTGGGAGAGATCAGTACAGGTGACACCCAGCAAAATATCTCCAACGGTTTGGTGCGCGAAGAGCTGCAGGAGCTTGAGCATTGGTTGCGGGCTGAAGGCAAAAATATTATTGATAGCCATTACAGCTGGGCTGAATTAGTGCAGTACGCCGAGTGCAACTGGCATATTGAAACTCAGGAAGTGATCAATAGCATGTTGATTGAACTCTACCCAGAGTTGGTCGATGAGCTGGAAGAGATGATGGCCGTTGAAGAGGACCAGCATCTGGTGCCACAGATGTCGCTGGATGATCTAAAGGACCTTATCGAAGATAAATATGATTGGGCGCTGGCTATCGATTTTTCCCGGACTGAATCCCAGGGTTCATTCTGGTATCGCTCGGAAGAAAAGATGGAGCCGCGACTGGGGCAGACCTATGTTGATATGGGTATGGAAAAGCAAATGCCACTGGCAATCGGACGTATGGTGCGTGAGTGCTATGACGAAATTTGTATTTATATGACAGAGTTTCCACAGCAGGATGTTGCCCATTTTATTCTCCAGCAACCCAATTTCAGTGGTGCTATTTGCCGTATTCAAACCATGGCTCGCAGTCAATATGGTGATATTCGCGAGAACCTGGTGCACAGTGATGTACTGCCTATTCACCTGCTGCGCTGCAAGCTGTCATTCTTTGGTGTCAGCAAGTTTGATCCGCGCTCGCGCCTGTGGGTTCGCAATACTATGTTCCAGGGCGCACCGCTGATCAGCGACTTCGGCAAGCCTTTCTTTGATGACTGGCAGTTCCCCATTAAACCTGTGCTATCCAGTACTTCAGACTCTAGCGTCGGCTAATATCATGAGAGTCTCACGCAATGAATTGACGGCTTCTCTAAAGAAGGCGTTTGAAGGCTTAGGCTTTTCTGTGGGTGACTATCAGGATGCTGCAGCTATGGTTATCTGGTCGGAGATGCATGGTTTGAATGGTTTGCAGCAACTGCAGGATGCACTGCCTTCCCTTTATAGCTGTCTGTGCCTGCACGCAAAATTAATTAGAAATGATGACAACTATGCGCTGCTCAATGGTCAGAGTAGTTCTATATTGCTCTGCGGCAGCCAGACCGTCAGACTGGCCTGTGCTCTGGCGCGTCAGCAAGGCAGCGGTCAGGTGCAGCTGGATAACTGTCACAACCGCAGGTTTATAGCTCAGCGTCTGGTCAGCGCCGCGCAGTCGGATTCTGCACTGGTGGCTTATTGGGTTGAGGGAGATAGGGCTTTTAAACTCAGTGTAGAGTCAGGTGCAAAACAGCCGATCTATTCTGAATTTGCCTCAACAGCCATTAGTGCCGATCAGTCTCTAATGATTTTTGTCGGCAATGATTTGGCTGCTGTCGAAGCAAAGTTTTCTGCCGCCATAAATCCAGGTCCGCCAATCGAAACCACTTCACCTGACACCATGATTAATAGCTATAACGATATGCTAGAGCAGGGAATCGAGATTGACGACAACCTGTGGCATGAGCTGGACAATCTGGTCGCCCGAGTCTTAGTGGAATCCACCGAAAGCTCCAGAGCAGGGGCAGGAGACTAACCTAATTTCGAAGCGCGATCTCTCTAGTCACTTCCCAGAAACACTTCGTCACGACCGTCATCATCGATTTTTTTAGTCTGCGACTTCGGCTTGATTGATTAACCACTGCCGAAACTGCTCCACATGGGGTCGCACGGGCTTATTGGATGGGATCGCCGAAAAGAATGATTCAGACGTCTCGGTAGTCTGTGAAAAAGGCGTGATCAGACGACCATTATCCAGCATGGGACCAATCAGGGAAGTCCGGCTCAAAGCAACACCATGCCCCTGAGCTGCCATCTCCATTGCCGTCATCAACGAATCAAAATGAATACCCTGAGAAGCATCAATACTGTGATAACCCAGCTGGTTGAGCCAATAGCCCCAGCCTTCCTCATAACCAATCACATGGAGCAAACTGTAATTATCAAGATCCTCTGGACCTAACGGGGGCAACTGGTCATTCAGCAGCACCGGGCTACATACTGGAATAAGCTCATCCAAGGTTAAACGATCACTGGTAAAACCCGCCCAGACTCCTTTGCCATAGCGTATTTCAATATCCGCCTCTTTATCCTGGCCAGCAACCCAGATATTACTGGTAAAGCGCAGATCAATATCCGGATACTGGGCGCGAAAATCCGCCAGCCTCGGTGCCAGCCAGGTATTAAAAAATACCAGATTAACCCGCACCGTTAAGGTGTGACTGCGCTCCTTGCCAAATACCTCATCAGTGACTAGCGCCAGTTTCTCAATCGACTCGCGCACGCCGGGGATATAGGCGCGGCCTGCATCGGTAAGCTCCAGCCCTCTGGGTAAGCGAATAAATAGTGCGCAACCCAGCTTGGTTTCCAGACCTTTAATTTGCTGGCTAACCGCAGCCTGAGTCATATGCAACTCCACTGCCGCCTGGGTAAAGTTCAGGTGGCGGGCAGAGGCTTCAAAAGAACGCAGCCAGTTTAGAGGTGGTAATCTTTTTTTCATGCTTACCTTATTATGACCGGTTAATTATTCTGGGTTATCAATCAGCTGGCCGAGGCTTTTGGCGGCATTTTGCATTGTCGGTGCATAGCTGATCAGCTGTTCCAGACTCTTGCGCATCACCGGTGCATGGGTAAACAGACAGGCACAGAGTTTGCCGCTGCTATCTGTTACCGGCACCGCGCAGGCCACCATACCATCGACAAACTCCTCATTGTCTGTACCCAGGCGACTTATTTTTATCCGCTGTAACTCGGTTTCCAACAGATCGGTATCAACAATGGTATTACGGGTGTACTGCATCAGGGGAAGTCGGCCAATAATACCTTGCCGTCGCTCTTTGGGCAGAGAACTGAGGTAGAGTTTGCCGCTGGCGGTACACCAGCTCGGCGTATGGCTGCCCACCTGCAGATGAATCTGCAGAGGCCAGTCAGACTGCACGCGATCGTAATAAACCATCTCGGTACCATTGGGTACAGCAATACCACAGGTCTCACCAATCTCCTCCGTCAGCTGCTGCAAAATGGCTCGGCGCAATGCACTAAATCGCTCTGTATGCAGCACACCCCAGGCAATGCTGTGCATCTTATCGCTGGGAATAATCAGTCCGCGCATACTGGTCTGCACAAAGCCGTCAGACTCCAGTTGATTTAGCAGGCGATGAATACTGGGCTTGGGGATATTCAGCTGGCAGGCCAGATCAGCCGGCGACAATGGTCGCTCAGCTTTGGCAACTGCCTCGATTATCTGCATCACCCGGCTGACCGCCGAGCCTTTTTCCCTGATTGTCATGGTTTTAATTTAGCTCATGGTTGGCATCGAGAACTGGGCACCTTCACGAACACCAGCTGAAGGCCAGCGCTGAGTGATGGTTTTGCGCTTGGTATAAAAGCGCACAGCATCCGGGCCATAGGCATGGAGATCACCAAATAATGAGCGCTTCCAGCCGCCAAAGCTGTGGTAGGCCACCGGGACAGGCAGAGGAATATTAATGCCCACCATGCCCACCTGAATATGGTCAGAGAAATAGCGCGCCGCTTCACCGTCTCTGGTAAAGATGCAGGTGCCATTGCCATATTCATGATTATCGATCAGATCCATGGCCGCCTGCATGGTATCCACTCGAATCACCTGCAAAACCGGGCCAAAGATTTCGGCATTGTAGGAATCCATCTCTGGGTTCACGCGGTCGATCAATGTGCCGCCCACATAGAAACCATTCTCATAGCCATGAATGCTGGGGTTGCGACCGTCCACGACAATATCAGCCCCTTGCTGTTCGGCACTGTCGATATAGCCAAATACCTTTTGCTGATGTTGCTGGGTAATCACCGGGCCAAAGTCATTATCGGCATCATGACAGGGGCCAATCTTTAAGCCTTTCATGGCTTCCTGCATTTTGCTGACCAGAGCATCTGCCGCGGCATCGCCAACGGCTACTGCAACTGACAGGGCCATGCAGCGCTCGCCGGAAGAACCAAAGGCAGCGCCTAAAAGCTGGGCCACGGCATTATCCATATCCGCATCGGGCATCACAATAGCGTGATTCTTGGCGCCACCCAGTGCCTGACAGCGCTTGCCGTTGGCACTGGCGGTGCTGTAGATATATTCCGCAATAGGCGTGGAACCTACAAAGCTCACGGCTTTAATGCGCTCATCATGGAGCAATGTATCAACCGCTTCCTTATCGCCATTGACCACATTCATCACGCCATCTGGCAATCCGGCTTCTTTCAGCAGTTCAGCAATAAACAATGTGGAAGTTGGGTCGCGCTCCGAGGGTTTCAGTACAAAGCAGTTGCCGCAGACGATGGCCATTGGGTACATCCACAGAGGGACCATAGCCGGGAAATTAAATGGGGTAATACCTGCCACTACCCCAAGCGGTTGGAACTCGCTCCAGGAATCAATATTGGGCGCCACATTTTTACTGTGCTCGCCTTTTAACAATTCCGGTGCGCAGCAGGCATATTCCACATTCTCAATGCCACGCTGCAATTCACCGGCGGCATCATGGCTGATCTTGCCATGCTCTTCGCCGATTAATGCACAGATTTTATCCGCGTTCTGTTCCAGCAGATCCTTAAATTTAAACATTACCCGGGCGCGTTTGATGGCTGGGGTATTGCGCCATTCGGGGTAAGCTGCCTGGGCCGCCGCAATGGCTTCTTCCACTGTAGCCTTTGAAGCCAGGGCAACCTGTTTGCTCACTTCGCCGGTGGAGGGGTTGTAGACATCCTGAGTGCGCTCGCCCTCATTGGTTATCTGGCCGTTAATTAAATGTCCTACTACTGTCATTTTGTTGTCCTCAAAAATTTGTTTTACCAAAGCTTACGATAGATTTCGATAATCTCGTCGGCGCTAGGTACTCGCGGATTATTTCCCGGTGAGCCAGAAGCCAGAGCCTGCTCAGCCATCACCGGTAAGTTATTAAAAAAGTGGTCGCGATCAATACCAAACTGCTCGGGAGTGGGTACCTGCAGTTCTTCATTAATAGCGTAAAGCTCATCCATTAGCTTGCTGTTGGCAACAGCGTCGGTGTCATCTTCACTGGCCACACCCATAGCGCGAGCACAGTCTGCATAGCGCTCCGCCGCGGCGGGAATACTGTATTCAGTGACCATGGGCAATAACATGGCATTGGAGAGGCCGTGGGGCACATGGTAGAAGGCGCCAATCGGACGTGACATACCGTGGACCAACGCCACTGAGGCATTGGAGAACGCTACACCGGCCAGGGTTGCGCCCAGCATCATTTGTTCACGGGCACGTCGATCACTGCCATCGTGGAAAGCTTTGCGCAGATTAGGGGCAATCAGCTTCATTGCCGCTATGGCCTGACTGTCGCTATAGAGGCTGGCTTTCTTGCTCACATAGGCTTCCATGGCATGAGTCAGGGCATCAATACCTGTGTCTGCAGTGGTTCTGGCGGGCAGGCTCAGGGTCAGGCTGTAATCTACCAGAGCCGCCGTGGGCATAAAACCAATGCCAACACAGAGCATTTTTTCGTCGTTGGTCTCATCGGTAATAATGGTCACCTTGGTGCATTCAGAGCCGGTGCCTGCAGTGGTGGGAATAGCAACAATGGGCAGCCCGGGCTCATTGACCACCCGGGGGAATTTATAGTCACGCATGACGCCGCCGTATTTGCCCAGAATGGCAATGGCTTTGGCACTGTCAATGGGGCTGCCACCGCCAATGGCAATAATGCTGTCGTAATTGCCATCCCGCACCTTATCCACACCTTCCTGAATAGAGCTAACGGTGGGCTCAGGCACAGTATTATCAAAGATATCTGAATCGATTGATGCGCCTTGTAGACTATCCTGCAGAATGGCCACATAGCCCAGTTGCACCATCATTTTGTCAGTGACAATTAATGGCCGGTTACAGTCCAGACTGCGCAGGATATTACCCGCTTCTTTGCTGGCACCGGCACCTACTTGCATAATGCGCGGCAAAATTATTTGAGTCGACATAACTAGCCCTCTTGTTGCTGATTATTGTTATTAAGGGTTTGGCCTTCTTGATAAAGGGATTTGCCGAGACCATAGGTGGCCAGAAGCAGCACCACAGAAAAGGGCAGGGCTGCGGCAATGGAGGCGGTTTGTAATGCTTGCAAACCACCCGCAAATAAAAGCACTGCAGCTACTGCGGCTATGGCGATACCCCAGAAAATACGCAGACGCGCTGATGGGTTGTTGTCACCCATGGCCACCAATGTGCAGATCACCAGAGTCGCACTGTCGGCTGAGGTAACAAAATAGGTGGCTAGCATTACCGTGCAGATGGTGGCCATCGCGCCGGTTAACCACAGGCCAAGATCCATTAACTCAATGGTTTTAAATAATGCTGTGGTGTGGTCTGCATTGACCGCGGCGGCAACGCCACCATCGCCAAATAATTCTATGTGCATAGCTGTATTGCCAAAAATGGTAATCCACAAAATGGTCAGTACAGTTGGTGCGCCCAGCACCCCTAAAAGAAACTCTCTGATAGTGCGGCCGCGGGAAATACGAGCAATAAAAATACCGGTAAAAGGAGACCAGGCTATCCACCAGCCCCAGTAGAAGATCGTCCAATCGCTCTGCCATTGGCTGTGCTGCGCTGGTGCCAGCCAGGCGCCCAGGGCTGGTGCATTGGCTATATAGTCGAGGGTATTGCTGCCTAGAGAACTGACCAGATAGGCTGTTGGCCCAAAGATAAAAAACAGTGCCAATATAAGCATTGTCAGGCGCATATTCAGTTCGCTGAGGATACGAATACCGCGATTAATACCAGTCAATACCGAGACAGTAGCAACTATCGAAATTGCCCCTATCAGCACAATCTGAGTATTGATACTGATATCGATACCAATTAGATAGTTGATGCCGGCATTGATCTGCTGTGCGCCCATGCCCAATGAGGTGGCAATACCAAATACAGTGCCCAGTACCGCCAACAGATCGGCAGTATAGCCAATGGGTCCATAGATGCGATCGCCAAGTACCGGGTACAGTGCAGAGCGAATAGACAGGGGCAGACCTTTGCGATAACTGAAGTAGGCGAAGCACATACCTAAAATGGCATACAGAGCCCAGCCATGCAGCCCCCAGTGAAATATGGTGATGCGCATTGCTACCTGAGCAGCCTCGGCTGTCATGGATTGGTCATCAGTTACAAACGGATTGCTCTGCAGATAGTACATGGGCTCGGCAATACTCCAGAACAGAATACCAATCCCAATGCCGGCACCAAACAACATTGAAAACCAGGCGAAATAGCCAAACTCCGGCCGATCAGTATCCGCGCCCAATCGAATCTTGCCATATTTGCTGAATACCAAGACCAGTGCAACGGCGATATACAGATTCATCAGAGCGATGTAATACCAGCTCAATTCAGTGGCAATAAAGTCTCGTGCGGAGTTGTAAAGAGCATCTGCAACCTGGGGGCTCAGCAGGGTAAACAGCACAAAAGCACCTACTAAACCTGCTGAGCTAATGGCCATTATCGGATGAATACTTGCGAGAGGATTGATGCTTTGCTGCGACATAAAATTTCTCTGAATATTGTTATTCTAATTTTATTTAAAACGATATGATTCGTATTGTTATCCAGTTAAGAGCTGTATGCAACCGTTAAATTTAGCCTTTTTGTAATCAATTTCTCAGCCATAAAAAAAACCATGCCTGAGGCGACTTTTTTGTTGCTGGCGCGATATTCGTTAGGTTTCTAACATCCCGCTTAACAAAGACGGCTGGTGTTATTTATTGTGCAAAAACTAAATCAATTACCCCTCAAGGGGATTCGGGTGGTGGACTTTGGTCAGCAGATCGCTGGTCCCGCTGTGGCTATGGTGCTGGCAGATCTGGGCGCTACTGTGGTGCATATTGATCCGCCCACTGGCCCCCAGTGGCAGCATCAGGCCAATGCTATTTTAAACCGCAACAAAAGCTGTCTGTCTGTGGATCTTAAAACTCCAGAGGGCCTCGATCAGGCTATGGCACTAATTGCCCATGCTGATGTGGTGATTGAGTCTTTCCGTCCGGGGGTTATGCAGCGGTTGGGTATCGACTTTGCCCAGTTGCGAGAGACCAGCCCCGAGCTAGTCACATTGTCTGTGCCCGGCTTTGCCAGCAATGACCAGCTGCGCAGTGAGTGGAAGGCCACTGAGGCTGTAGTGGCTGCCACCGCTGGTGCCTTTACCGATATGGGCTTTAACCGTGTGCTGATGGGTTTGAACCCCTGCTTCTCGCCATTGCCCCTAGCCTCTTCCTACACCATAACCATGGCATCCAGCGCTGTTGTTCTGGCCTTGCTGGCGCGGGAAAAGTCAGGCTGTGGTGACCATATAGAAGTACCAGTAATTGCAGCGATGATGGAGGGGCTGTCCTACAACTCCTATCAGGTTGCGGATTTGCCTGAGCGCTACAAGACCATGCGTGAGTTAGAGATCGAGCGGCGGCAGGCTAACAATATTGATTTGGACCTTAGCTATACAGACCTGCAGGAATACCTCGACCCTTTCTACAGAACCTATCAATGCGCCGATGGCCGCATGTTTTACATTGTGTGCCCGTCCCACCGCAATCACGCCCGTCGTTGCCTCGAGGTCTTGGGTCTGTATGAAGAGGTCATGGCCGAGGGCATGCCAGAGGTGACAGACCTGCACCTTCCAGTAACTGAGTGGGAGGGTGAAAGCTCTCTGGGTGTCTACCCATTACCCAAGCGCTGGGCCGATATTATCTCGGCAAAGATAAAGCTGGTGATGCTGACCAGGACGTCCTCCGAATGGGGTAAAATTTTTGGTGAGGGCCAGATTCCCGGTGCTCCCCACCGCACAACTAAAGAATGGGTTAACAGCAAGCACTGCAATGATGCAGGACTGATTGTTGAAGTGAATGACCCAGAGTACGGTTTGATGAAACAGCCTGGTCCAGTGTCCTGGTTAGAAGAATCTGCGAGTCGCCTTTTGGCCCCCTCAGCCCGCAAATTTGTCTCCTTTAATCAGGCACTAGCCGAGCTGACTTCTGTGTCAGTTGCACCTTTGCCAGCTCCAGACCAACAGCAACAAAATAAAGGCTGGCTGGATGGCTTGCGGGTACTGGATCTAACCAATGTGATTGCCGGACCCCATTCCACTGCATTTCTCGGTCGCTTTGGCGCTGAGATAATCAAGGTTGAGCCTGTGGTGCCTATGTATGATCCGTTGATCGGAACATTGTTTGCCTTTCAGGCGGATATGGGCAAGAGCAGTGCCCTGATTGATATTAATACGGTGGAGGGTCGCGAGGCCTTTAATCGCCTGGTGCGTTCTGTGGATATGGTGGTTATTAATGCCCCGGAGCGGCAGATGAAGCCACTGGGCCTGGACCATGATGCACTGCAGGCGGTTAATCCAGGCGTGTTGTTCTGTCGTCTGGATTGTCTCGGTGGTCCGGTGCCTGCCCAGAAGACTAACTATATTGGCTATGACGATATTATTCAGGCCAACAGCGGTATTATGAGTCGTTTCGGTGGTGCCCAGACCCCAGAGGAACATGCCCATTTGGGTACCCTGGATGTGAACTGTGGTTTTGCTGGTGGTCTGGCCATGGCTTTGGCGCTCTATCACAAAGCTAAAACTGGAGAGGTCAGTCGCGCCAGAACATCATTGTCCGCGGTGACCAATCTCGCCCAGCTGCCATTCTGTTTTGACTATGCAGGTCTTGAGGATTTCAATGAGCCCTCTGGCCGTCATGCCATGGGCAACCATGAGTTATCCCATTTTTACCAGACTGCTGATGACTGGATTTTCCTCGATGCAGAGCAGGCGGATCTGCCGGCTCTGGAGAATATCCAGGGACTTCAGGGGATTACCACCACTGCAGATATTGGGGTGTTTTTAAACGTTGCTTTCCAGCAGGCTTCTTCCTCTGTGTGGATCGAGCGACTGTTGGCCGCAGATGTGGCCGCAGCGCAGCCCATTTCCATTGAGACCTTGCGCGAACAATATAGCCGCCTGGCCGATGGCACAGTGGGCACTGAGCTTGGTAGTTTTGCCTTCTCTGTTTATCCCCATCACCCGAGTGGGCATCAGCTCACCCAGATTGACCACTACGCGATTCGCCCCACCTGCGCGCGCATTGATGCGGTGAGTCCAACCGAGGCCCATGGCCATTCCACTAGAGAGATTCTGGCGGCGGTTAACTACAGCGACAAGCAGATTGAGTCTATGTTACAGCGCGGTATTGCCGGCCTAGCCTGGGGTAAAACCTATCTGCCAGGCGATTCACTAGGCCAGCCATTGCCAGAGCTAGATGGACTTTTCAGCGCAACGGATGCAGAGGCTGTAAGTTGGGTCGATACCGAGTCGACCGACGGAGATATCTTCATCACATAGGTTGCAATAACCGTAGTCGCCAGCCTCAATGCGAGCCAGTGCGCCGCCGATTAGGCCCAGCTGTTGCTGGCGTCGGCGCGAGGCTTCCTGAGCCATCTGTGCCCCTTGCATAGCATCCATTCTTGATAGTCTGCCGACCGTGGATTGATCCAGTTCCACCGGTTTGCAAGCCTCGGCGGACATGACTTCGAGATCCTGTAATTCTGTGCGCATTGCCAACAGGCGCAGACGGAAATCCTCTTGCGCGGCGGCGTCCATTAGATGCTCGGCATCTCGGTAATGGCGTAGGCCTGCTGGTCTAGCCAGGGAGCGATCTGGGTCAGCTGAGGCACTATTTCATCGCTGTAGATCGTGCGACAGATATCGGCGATCTGGTCGGGCAAGGTACCCAGCTCCTTCTGTCGACAGAGCATGGTGAGATAGCGGGCATTGGCACCATTGGCCAGCTGCAATACTCGACAGCCCTGCAGTAGTTCCGGGTAGCGCACCATGCACAGACCAGTAGTAATGGCCCAGCCCTGTCCTGACTGGACGAAGCGCATCAATGTTTGAGTACTGTCCAGTTCAAACACGGTCTGCAATTCAACATTCAGTCGCCGGGCAATTAAATTGGTCAGGGCACCCAGTCGCGACTGTTTACTGTAATGGACAAAGGGCACATTTTCGGCCAGCCAGGCTGGCGTTGCGGCACCGTCCTGGGCAAATTTCTCTGGCACGATCATAACAAAGGGATCGCGCAAAATAGGTCGACGCTCGAGCCATGGGTGTTCGTCAATAGGGTCGCTGGTTATCAGCAGATCGAGATTGCGATTGATAAGATCCTGGGACAGGGATGAACCCAGCCCGGTGCACAGGGCAAGCTTGGATACAAAGGGGTTTACCTGTTGCATAAACTGCAGCCCGGCAACATCACAAAATGAATCCACCATTCCAACATTGAGTGGCAGCAGTCCACCACGGGCAGTCATGCGCACATGTGCCAGCATCCGCTGGGTATCATTGATAATCTGGAAGGCGTAATCCCTGAGAACCTGACCACTGGGTGTCAGCTTAATAGGGCGTGAGCGAGTTACCACTAGCTGGGTTTCAGTCTGGCTCTCTAGCTGCTTGATAGTTTGGGATACAGCGGACTGGGTGATCCCCAGGCGCTCGGCAGCCTGGGTCAATGTCTCTGCTTCGGCAACCGCTGAAAAAACTCGCAGGGCGCCGATTTCAATATTTTTATGAGTCTTCATAACATCGCAGTATAAGCGATGAAAAAGATAAAGCGTTACTCGACTGCGGCAAGGCTTCTTATGGCTGCGACACCAATGGTCACACCCTGATGCTCTTCCATTGCATCCAGCAGGCAGTCCCACAGAAATTCTGTAGAGGCAACATCACTAAAAACATAGAAGCAGGGGGTGGTGCCCAGATCATGGCGCACAATCACGGTATTGATTTTGGCCACCGATGTCTGGGCAATCTGGCCCTGGGCAAACTTGTGGGTACGCAGATCAACACCACAGATTTTTGAGAACATCTCTGGAGCCAGAAGACCTGTAACCGCCAGCCAGCAATGGCTATCCGCTCTGGGCAATGAATAGGTTTGCGCAGGCAGATCCTGTTGATTGAGCCTGGTTATCAGACTGGAATCAGCCTCTACATCAGAGACAATCAATAACTCCTGATGGGACAGTTTGGCGACCAGTGATCCATCAGCTTGAGTGACAGCTGTATTGGGTTGCTCGGGCAATTGCACTGCCTGGCTTGCCGCCCAATGGGGCGCTTCGGGACCTTTAAACCCGGTGCGGGGCAATGTGGACAGATCCGCAAGACCAAGGCTGATTGCCAGTCTGGGCTCCATGCTGGTATTGCCGTACCTGCTGACCAGCAAGGCGTCGCCAACCATTTCAAACTGAGCATTGAGGGCCTGGTGGCGGCGATATAAAGGGCTGCGTCTGGCCGTCTGATCAGGTGTTAATTCAGTCATGGCTAAAGCTCCTGGCGCAAAGTATCTGGGTCATAAAAGGGCAGAGGCACCACATCGGCGGTGACCAAAACACCGCCGTCGGATTTGATCATAATCTGTCTGCTATCTGCGGTACTCTCTTCAACACTGCCCTCAAGATCTTGGGGCTGCACATAGGCCAAGCCAATAGGCTTGCCCAATGTGGGGGAATAGTTGCACGAGGTAACACGGCCAGTCATCTGCTCGCCATCAAGCACCAGTTGGCTCTCTTTGGGAATAGGTGCCTTGCTGTCATTGATAACAAAACCGACCAGGCTTCTGCTGGCTGGTTTCTTTTCCAGTTCGCTAATTGTGCGGCCACCGACAAAGAAGGGTTTTTTCCGCGAGACAGCCCAGCCCATCTGCACTTCCATGGGGTTGGACATGGCATCTGTGTCCTGGCCAATAATAATATGGCCCTTTTCCAGGCGCAGAACTCGCTGTGCTTCAATGCCAAAGGGCTGGATATTTTCCGACTGGCCCGCCGCTAGCAGCGCATCCCAAAGTGCCTCGCCATATTGCTGGGGTACATGTACCTCATAACCCAGTTCACCGACAAAACCGACGCGAATAACCCGCGCCGCTATGCCTGCCACATTGCCTTCCCGCACACCCATGTAGGGAAAGTCCTTGGCCGAGAGATCAATATCTGAACAGACTTTGGCCAACACCTGCCTTGCTTTCGGACCGGCAATATTAACGCCGCAGTAGGCGGAGGTGACATTGGCAATATCCACATCCAGACGCCATTGGGCATTCCACTTGAGCATATTCTGATAGACCCGATCGACACCACCAGTGGTGGCAGTGACGTAATAATGCTGGTCGCTAAACCGGCAGGCCACACCATCATCAATAACCACACCGGCTTCATTGGTCAGCAGGGCATAGCGGGCCCGGCCCACTGGCTGTTTTACAAAACCAAAGGTATAGAAACGGTTGAGAAATTCACCGGCATCCGGGCCGCGCACTTCAAGGCCACCCAGAGTCGAAACATCCACCAGTCCCACATTGTTGCGTACATTTCGCACTTCCCGGTTGATACAGTTATCTCGGTCGGCGGCCTCACCGTAAAAAGCAGGGCGATACCAAGCACCAGCTTGAAGCATCTGAGCACCAGCCTCCAGATGACGATAATGCATATTGCTGCGCCGCGCCGGATAAAAACTGCGTCCGGCACTATGGCCCAGATGTTCAGGGGCAAATGGAGGGCGAGCCGTGGTAACACCGGTCTCTGCAACGGTGCGGTTGGTGGCTGCGGCAACTAATCTGGCCGCGGCCAGTGCTGAATGACGGCCCTGAGAGGGACCCATGCCGCAGGTGGAGTAGCGTTTAACCAACTGGATATGCTCATAGCCATCCCGGGTTGCATTAACAATATCTGCAATGGTGAGATCCTCGTCAAAGTCGACAAATTCCTTGCCTTTGGGATGGGCGAAAATGGGCCAGCTGTGATTGGGGCTGTTTTTTTCCCTGGCTAGGGGCGCTGGTACTTCTGCCTGGCTCAGACCCAGACTGTTGGTGGCGATACAGGCTGCTCTTGCCCCTTCTGCAAGGCAGGCTCCCAGATCCCAGTGGCTATTTACCGAACCGGCAATTTGCAGGCCATCCGGTAAATTGCTCAGGGTAAACATTGCCGATTTGTCGTCGTAGCTAAGCTGCCCGCCAGCCTGACAGGCAAGTTGATAGGTGGGGGTGTAACCCACAGCCATGCACAGTAAATCGCAGTTAATGGTTTCACCATTGTCAGCGCAGATCCCGGGGCTGACAATCTCTCGAATCTCCACAGCGCTAAGATGATTTTTACGCTGCTTTGCGCCATACACTGCATAGCCAGTTTTAATGGTAATGCCGCGCTTTTTGGCTGCTTTGATCAATGGGCTGGCCTTGGGTTTGTCACGCAGATCGACAATAGCCCTAACGCTGACACCGGCATCCAGCAGATCCAGTGCATTGGCGTAGCCATCGTTATTACCAGTTACAACCACGGCGGTCTTGCCCGGGCGCACAGCATAGAGATGAATCAGGCGCTGGGCAGCGCTGCTCATCATAACGCCGGGAAGATCATTGTTATGAAACACAGCCTGTTGCTCCAGCGCGCCGGTGCAGAGGATGGTCTGTTTGGCGCGTACCTTGTACAGACGCTTGCCGCAGATAATTGGCAGCCAGTTGTCGGCAAACCAGGCGTTGACCACCGCATTGGTCATGCAGGTGATATTGCCGTTGTCGGTGACTTCCTGTACTAGCTGATCGCGAACCTCAGTGCCAATGGTGCCTTCGGCATCAAAACGGGCATAGTTCAGGGAGCCACCCAGACTTGGATTCTCATCCACCAGCAAGACCTCACAGCCATCGAGTGCGGCTGTCAGGGCTGCTTGCAAACCAGCTGGGCCTGCGCCCACTACAACCACATCGTAGAACTTGTACTGCTTGTCATAGTAGTCGGGCTCCAACTGCTGATTGATAATGCCGAGGCCAGCTTTTTTGCGAATCAATGGCGCCCATTTTTCCCAAATGCCTCTGGGTTTGAAAAAGGCCTTGTAATAAAAGCCGACTGGCAGAAATCTGGAGAACAGCCCCAGTAATGAGCCGCGATCATGTTCCAGGCTGCCGCTGTAATTTTGGCCCATTACAAAAAGCCCCGGACTGATTGTTTCACGGTCTGCCAGAGCATTGGGGTTGGAGGGTAACTGGACCATGGTATTGGCATCCTGGCCGGCCATGGTTAGTGCTGCCCGTGGGCGATGATATTTAAAAGACCGGCTCAATAACCAGTGCTCATTGGCCGCCAGTGCGCTGGCGATGCTGTCGCCAGCAAAGCCCTGGTAAGACTTGTTTTCAAAGCTGAAATCGATGGGCTGCTCGCGGTCGATCAATGAACCATAGGGGGCTGCTAGTCGCTTCATTGCTGGTTCTCCGCAAAATCAATGCGCTGGTTAAAGATTTCGCTGGCCTCAAAGGTGCGAATAACCTGATCTGTAATGGTGTTGCGCTCGGCTAAAAACCAGAACGAGCTGGCGGTATGACACCACCATTCGGTAACAACACCAGCGGCATTGTCATGGAAAAACACATGCTCAGCCCATTGCCTTGAGTCAGTGCTGTTGGGGTCTGGCATAGGGTGGTATTCACCACCATAGGTAAATTCGGAAATGTTGCGTTGGCCATTGAGAGGGCAGGTTAATAGTTTCATTGGCATCTCCCTCAATGGCTGGCGGCGGTGGCGCCGGCTTCGTTAATTTGTTCGTAGTTATAAAAGCGTTCGAGGGCAAAGGGCTTGATAATCTCTGGTACCTTTTTGGTGGCGACCAGTTCGGCCATGGTCACACCACAGATGGGTGTTGCCTTAAAGCCCCAGGTGCCCCAGCCTGCATCCAGGTAGTAATTCTCGACGGGACTGAGACCCATAATTGGACTGTAGTCCGGGGTCATATCAGTGGTGCCGGCCCATTGGCGCAGCATTCGCGCCTGGGCTAAAAACGGGAAAAGCTCCATAGCAGCTGCACTTAAAGATTCCCGCTGATCCAATGTCGCTCTGGTGTGATACAGAGGGTAGGGGTCCGAGCCGCCGCCAATAACAAATTCCCCTCTGGATGTCTGATGCACATAGACATGTACATGGGGTGAGCTGACATGGGGAGTGAGTATGGGCTTGTAGGGCTGTGTCACCATCGCCTGTAATGGGTAGCAATGGATGGGCAGCGGAATACCGGCCTTTTTTGCCACCACTGAACTGGCTCCGGCTACGGCCTGCACCACGGCGCCACATTCAACCCGGCCGCGATTGGTTTTCAATGCAGTCACCCGGCCTTTATCAATCTCAACATCCTCAACTTCGGTCAGTTGGTGCAATTCTACGCCGCGCTCACAGGCGCCTTTGGCATAGCCCCAGGCGACTGCATCATGACGGGCTGTCGCGCCATCTGCGTGCCACAGGCCAGCCATAATCGGGAAGCGTGAGTCCTCGGACATATTGAGGTTGGGCACCAGGTCGGCAATGGTCTGACGATCCACAAGTTCCGAGCGCACACCCATATGCTGGTTGACTTCAGCGCGCCAGCGAAAGCTACGAACGGCAGCATCGCTGTGCGCCAATGTCAGCTGGCCGCGATTTTCCATCATGACATTGTAGTTAAATTCATTGCTCAGATTGTTGTACAGTTTGACTGATTCGCGGTAGAAGCTGACGCCCTCTTCAGTCAGGTAGTTGGAGCGGATAACGGCGGTATTGCGCGCTGTGTTGCCGCCACCCAGATAGCTTTTTTCCAGTACAGCAACATTGGTAATGCCGTGGTATTTGGCAAGGTTGTAGGCAATGGCGGTGCCATGCCCGCCAGCGCCGATAATAACCACATCGTAGTGCTTTTTGAGTTCTGTGGCTGGGGTGAAATGATGTTGCGCCGGATACTCATTGCTGAGGCCGTACTTTAAAAGCCCAAATGGCATAACTCTCCCCTAAGAAAATAGCTGCTAGCTGCCTAAAAACACAACCGTTTTATTGCCGTCCAAAAATACTCTGCGCTCAATGTGATATTTCACCGCTTTTGCCAGCGCCATACATTCATTGTCACGACCCACCTGCACCAAATGGTTGGGGCCATAATTGTGGTCCACTCTGGTTAGCATCTGCTCAATAATTGGCCCTTCATCGAGATCAGAGGTCACATAATGGGCTGTGGCACCAATCACTTTTACCCCGCGATCATAGGCCTGGTGATAGGGCTTGGCGCCCTTGAAGCCGGGTAGAAACGAATGGTGAATGTTGATGCAGCGACCGGATAGCTGCTCAGTCAAATTATTCGATAGAATCTGCATATAGCGGGCCAGAATCACAAGCTCAGTGCCTGTCTCATCAACAATTTCCATCAGTCGCTGTTCCTGCTGAACCTTGGTATCTTTGCTTACCGGCAGGTGAATAAACCGAATGCCTTCGCGCTCAACCATGGGGCGCAGATCCTGATGGTTGGACACCACCGCGGTGACCTCCATATTAAACTCGCCCTTGCGGCGGCGATACAGCAGGTCATCCAGACAATGGTCGTACTTGGAGACCATTAAGATGGTTTTAACTGCGACTGATGGATCGTGAAACTGCCAGTCCATCGCGAACTTATCCGAGACCGAGGCAAACTCTTCACCCATAACCTCTATAGCTGGAGACTGTTCCTGGCGGCGAAAAACCGCACGCATAAAGAATTTGTCCGTCGACTCATCATCAAATTGTTCAAGGGCACAAATATAGCAGTCCCGGTCGGCGAGAAAACTGGTGACTGCGGCAACGACGCCACTGCCAGCGCGGCAGCTGCCGGTAAAAATATAGTTGTTAGCCTCTTGGGGCATTGTGGTCATGTTTATCGCCTGATTATCATTGTAAAACTGCGATTATAAGCCAAGCCTAAGCATTTAGGGTGGCTCGAGGCTACTTTCGGCTCGCATAATGCAGGCTCTGATGCCGAGGGGTCAATAACTGTAATGCACCGTTAGTAACACTACTGATGGGCTGCAAATCTGCTTATTGTTGAAGTATACAAGCCTGGATAAAACTCACACTGAAGAGGAACTGCGCGCTTTGATGTCCTATCACGAGGTTGAGGGCAGCTACTTAAACCGTATCAGAAAATGCATTGGAACCCGCACTGGCATTATTATTTGCTAACTATCTGGATATTCGTCGCTAGACATTGCATTATTCCCGCCATGGGAATAATGCGTCTGATAATCTTGATCTTCGCCCTCGTGCTCTCTGGCTGTGCTACCTATAAGCCCAGCCAGGTGGACGATGTCTGTCGTATTTTTTGGGGTGAAACCGATTGGTACAAAGATGCCCGCAAAGCGAACAAGCGGTGGGGAACACCAATCGGCGTGATGATGGCGATCATCAAACAGGAATCTACCTTTCGTGCCGATGTAAGGCCGGAGCGCCCCAAATTTTTGTTTATCCCGCTGCCGCGAAAATCCTCGGCCTATGGCTATGCCCAGGCTCAGGACCCCGCCTGGAATGACTATCGCAAAGCGACGGGCAACTGGAGCCACGACCGAGACGATTTTGGCGATGCGATTAACTTTGTTGGCTGGTATACCAACACCTCCAACAAGCGTCTGGGAATTTCTAAATGGGATCCCTACAAACAGTATCTTGCTTACCATGAAGGCTGGGGCGGATATTCAAGAGGTTCGTTCAACAAGAAGCCACAGCTGCTTAAAGTAGCAAAAAAGGTCAAACGCCAGGCCGAGATCTACGGGACGCAGCTCAACAAGTGCAGTGGCAAACTGGATCGGGCGGTCAAAGGCTGGTTCTTTTAGGGCTGTCGCGCCGGAGACATCGCATTACTGCTGCGTTGCGTAAACTACTATAATAAAAATAATTGCGAGACCGCTATGTCCCAGAATCATTTTGATGTTGTTATTATCGGCGCCGGCCTTTCCGGCATTGGTGCTGCCTGTCATTTGCAGCGCAATAGTCCCAATAAGAGCTACGCTATTCTGGAAAGCCGCGAGGCAATGGGTGGCACCTGGGACCTGTTTCGCTACCCGGGTATTAGATCGGATTCCGATATGCACACCCTTGGTTACAGCTTTAAACCATGGAAACATGAACGCGCTATCGCCGATGGCCCTGCCATTCTGGACTATATCCAAGAGACTGCGAAGGACTATGATGTTGAACGGCATATCCGCTATAACCAGCAGGTTACTAAAATTGCCTGGGATAGCGATAATGCCACATGGACATTGCGTATTGAGCAAGAGGGCAAGCGGGCCAGCAAAATTACCTGTAACTTTATCTACAGTTGCACCGGCTACTACCGCTACGACAAAGGCTATACTCCGGACTTCCCGGGTTCAGACCAGTTTAAAGGAGAGCTGATACATCCCCAGCACTGGCCTGAAGATCTGGACTATGCAGATAAAAAAGTTGTTGTGATAGGCAGTGGTGCAACGGCGATCACTGTGGTGCCAGAAATGGCCAAAACCGCGCAACATGTGACCATGCTACAGCGGTCGCCCACCTATGTAGTCTCTCGTCCGGGCAAAGATCCCTTTGCGCGCCGTATGGACCGATGGCTGCCATCAAAATTGGCCTATCTGGTTACCCGTTGGAAAAATGTCACCATGCAGGCGCTCATATTTCAGTACAGCCGTCGCCGCCCACAAAAAATGAAAGAGTTTTTGCTGGCCCTGACTCGCAGAGAGCTGAAGGGAAAGGTGGATGTTAACAAGCATTTTAATCCTAAGTATAACCCCTGGGATCAACGTCTCTGTCTGGTGCCGGATAGTGATCTGTTCAGGTCATTGCGCAAAGGTACATCTTCTGTAGTCACCGATCAGATCAAAACCTTTACCAAGACTGGTATTAAACTGGAGTCAGGTGAGCTTTTAAAGGCTGATATTGTAGTCAGTGCCACAGGTCTGGAGTTGCTGGCAATGGGCGGCATGGAGATCGTCGTTGATGGCAAAAAGATTTCCCTGCCGGATACAGTTGGCTACCGGGGCATGATGCTGAGTGATGTGCCTAACTTTGTATTGGCTGCGGGCTACACCAACGCCTCATGGACATTGAAATGTGATCTGACCAGTGAATATGTGTGCCGCATGCTCAACCATATGGATCGCACCGGCTACCAGTTCTGTGTAGCGCGCACCCAGAATCCGGATATGGACCGGGTGGCATTTCTGGATCTGGCCTCAGGCTATGTGGATCGCGCCATTGATAATTTTCCCAAGCAGGGCACCAGCTCTCCCTGGCGGCTTTATCAGAATTATCTGCTGGACTTGCTTAGCCTGCGCTTCGGTTCAATGAGGGACAAGGAGCTGGAATATGGGCGGGTTAAAACCCAGTCCTAAAATGGAAAGCCCTGAACATTCAATTTAGCCGTATAAATCCCCGCCTTTAAACAGGGACTATCTCCGCACAAGCGAGGCTTATCCCCGTCCATAGGGTCAGTTAAACCTGTGACAAACAGAGTCTTCCCATCCTCTCCACCAAAGGCAACATTGGTCACAATATGTATGCCCTCGACGTTTAACTGGCCCACCACTTTATGCTGCTTGTCCAAGATCACAATTACCTGGCCGTCGTGTCTGGTTGGCTGTTCAACTGTGGTCGTTGCATAAATATTACCACTGCAATCTTTGCCTAATCCATCAATGGGTGATGTCAGTAATTTCTGTGGATTCGATACTTCGCCAGCCGTTAAATCAAATACCCATAGCCCCTGCAGGCCACCGACAATCAGTTGCTGTTGATCCAGTGATAATGCAATGCCATTCGGCTTGTCAGCCAGTGCTGGTACAAGGTCAGTAACAGCGGTGGCAGTGACTTTACCCTTTGGGCTGACCCGGTAAATTCGTTGTCCCGGCTCTATAGAGCCGGGTTGTCCGCCACCCTGAATGCTGCTCGGATCAATATTTGAGGGGGTGTTCCAATTGGGGTCAGTGAAATAAATCGTATTATCTTGGGCAGCCGTTAAGTCATTGGGGGAGTTAAATCGTTTGCCATTGTAAGTGCTCGCAATTGCTGTGATCTGTTTGCTTTGCCAATCAATAGAAGACAGTGATCCGTCAAGCTGCCGAGCGGCCAATAAATTACCCTGACTGTCCACAGCCAGACCATTGCTGCCTGCAACAGTATCTTTCATCCACAGCTTTGGTTGCTCCCCCTGAACCCAACGCCATATTGTGGTTTGGTTGCTTAGTACAAAGCCATTTTCATCTGGCTGCTGTGACCCCATATTTGAGTAATACAGGGCACCATCATGCCATAGAGGACCTTCAATATTATTGAACCCCTGATACATTAGAGGAATATTTTGTTCACGTTTAAGCTGGATATTGCTTAGGTCTAATTTTATGTTTTGTGAAGCTGCAGAACAGTATTTAGCATTGAAAGCAGCAGCGGAGGTCAGCTGCTTGATACCCTCAGGTGATTTCACTTCAGAGCATGCAGTCCCCAGCATGCTCAGACAAACTGCAGCGACAAGAGAGGTTTTTCTAGATAGAGTTTCACTCTGCAATAACAGGGGCATCTTGATTATTTTCCAGTTAATTGATTTTTTTGGTTTGTAGTTATCTTGTTGATTTTCGGGTTACTAACTCAAAACCTGTATTGATATAGTTTGCTATTGGTGTGGTCTTGTCACCGGGGGAGGTTATTTTTTCAAAAATAACCTCCATAGCCTTACTGCCCATGTTGTATCGATTAACTCGCACTGTGGAGAGTGCAGGTTCAGCATAGGCGGCCATTTCAATATCATTAAAGCCACAGATACCAAATTTTTCTGGTACCTTGAGCTGCATTTTTTTGCTCTCGTGTAAGACACCTAGTGCCAGATCGTCGTTACAGCAAAATACCGCATCACAGTCGCCTTTGGTTATAGTCATCAGCTCTCTGAACAATAAGGCACCTTTAGAGACAGAGGATGGCTCGGGGGTAGTTATAACCCTTGTCTTATCCAGGCTGTTTGCTGCTGATAAAACATGCTCAAACCCGGCTAGTCGCTCGCAGGTTCTGCGGTCCATACGGGCGCCGATAAAACCAATTTTGCTGTAGGACTTATCCAGTAATAACTGAGCCACAGCGGCTCCCGCATCAAAATGTGAAAACCCTACATTGATATCAATTGGGTTATCCACTTCACCCATAATCTGAACCACAGGTACAGCAGACGCTTGTAACATTGCTTTGGCGGCAGTGGTTTGTTCGCCGCCTGTGATAATTAAACCCTCGGGAGACTGGCCCAGTAAGGTGCGGATGGCGCGCTCTTCCTCGGCGGCAGAATAATGTGTGTTAAACAGCAGTACCTGGTAATTGGCCGGGGTGGCAATATCATAAATACCACGCAGTACATCGTTAAATACCACATTGGATAACGAGGGGATCAGCACGCCAATTAACTTTGATTTTGAAGATGCCAGCACACTAGCCGAGCGATTAGGGATATAGCCCAGCTCGGCAATGGCCGCTTCTACTTTCTCGCGGACATTGGCCCGCACGCCGTCATAACCATTGACCACTCGGGATACGGTGATGGGACTAACATCAGCCTTTGCCGCGACATCTTTTAGGGTAAGGCGCTTACCGCTGTGACTGTCATTGTTTGCCATAGGACTATGATTACATATTTACAAAAACAGGGATATCAGCAGACAGCTGGCCAGTCCGACCAGAGAGATTAATGTTGTCATAACTGTCCATGTTTTTAAGGTGTTTGTTTCACTCATACCGAGATAGCGACTGACCAGCCAAAACCCGGAGTCATTGACATGGGAGAGTATGGTTGCCCCAGATGAAATAGCAATAACCAGCAAACCCAAACTGGGTGCCGAGATTGGCTGTAATTGTAATATAGGAGCCATTAATCCCGCGCCTGTGATCATGGCAACTGTTGCCGAACCCTGGGCAATGCGCGTAATGGCCGCAATTAAAAAACCCAAAATAAATACAGAGAACTGAGCTTCAATAAATACCGAGGCCAGCATTTGGCCCACACCAGAATCAATCAGTACCTGTTTAAACGCACCGCCCGCACCTGTGATTAAAATAACAATACCCGCAGGCTCTAACCCTTTGTTGGCAATATTTAACAATGACTCTTTGTCCAGATCACATTTGGTATGGGCTATCAACAGGGCAAGAATAGTGGCGATGGATAGTGCTACAAATGGATGACCTAAAAAGCGGATAGCTGTGAGTAAAGGGCTGCTTTGGGCTAGTACAAAAGGTGCGGTTGTCGCCAACATAATCAGCAACAATGGCAGCAAAATAATAGAGGAAACCCAGGCAAAACTCGGTGAGGAAACATCTGATGTAATGGGATTATTGCGATGGGCCTCTGGAACCGCAACAAAAATTTTATTGGCGACAAATTGTCCAAACCAGGGTCCTGCAATAATCATGGCAGGTATGCCAGTTAAAGCACCAAACAGAATAACCCAGCCCAGGTCGGCATTAATTAATTCAGCCACGGCGATAGGGCCAGGAGTAGGCGGGATAAAACTATGGGTAATCGCCAGTCCCGCTAAAAGCGGAATAGCGTAGTACAACAAAGAGCGACCAGAGCGATTAGCCAGGCCATATAGCAGTGGCGCCAGAATAATAAATGCCACATCAAAAAATACCGGGATGGCGACAACAAAACCGGTCACCCCAAGGCTCCACTGGGTTTTCTCTGGGCCAAAGGTGCGTATTAAACTGTCAGCAATGCGTTCGATGCCACCGGAGCTCTCTAAGATTTGACCAAGAATAGCCCCCAGACCCACAACAATTGCCACAAAGCCCAGAGTGCCGCCCATACCATTTTTGATTGAATCTATAACCTGGGTTGGTTCCAAACCTGACAGGAGGCCAACGCTTAAGCTGGCAACCAGCAGAGCCAGAAATGCTGGTAATCGCAGTGCGATCACCAAAAAAAGCAACAGGGCAATGCCCGCACCAGCCACAAAAAATAAACTTAAATCCATATCAATTCCCCGAAGAACGCAAGATTGAACGCTTAGTTTTGAGCACTAATGGTTGCGACTTTTAGCCGGTCACCAATAATAATTTCAAATTCACCTGGCTCGACAACTGAATTCATGCGCCGGTCTAATAGTGCAAAGTCTTTGTTGGCAATGGTGAAGCTCAGGGTCTGCTTCTCGCCGCGCTTCAAATGCACCCGTTTAAATGCCACCAGTTTTCTCACCGGTGTGGTCACTGTGCTGACTTTGTCATTAATATAAATCATCACCACTTCATCGCCGTCCATATCGCCGGTGTTGGTTATATCAACACTGAGGTTGAGACTGTCAGTGGTGGATATGGTCTCTGGCAGGCTTAGATTGCTGTAATCAAATGTGGTGTAAGAGAGTCCGTAACCGAAGTAGTACAGTGGCTTTCGGCTGCTCAAATAAAACCCGCCGCGGTGGAATGCTGAAGGTTTATGGTTGTAAAAGCTCTGCAGATGGCCAACGGACCGGGGCACTGTAATAGGCAGTTTGCCGCCTGGGTTTATCTTGCCCACTAGGGTTTCGGCGATAGCTTGCCCACCAAACATGCCCGGCTCCCAAGCTTCGACAATAGCATCGGCATTTTCAGCTAACCACTCCGACGCAATAGGGCCACCATTGACCAGTACAACAACTAATTTGGCACCGCTGGCTTTAATTTTCTCAAGCAATTCAATCTGATTGCCAATCAGGTTTAAGGTTGGGCGGTCGACATTCTCGGCACTGGTTTTGTTTTTATCAAAGCGCAGTGAGTTTTCACCCATAACAGCAATAACCACATCTGCTCGTTTGGCTAACTTGCCCACTTTGGATAATTCTGTAGGTGAAATTACATCATGTCGGGCAATGGCGACATGATCAATTTTAGTGCCTTGGGCATATTGCTCTTTAACCCCTTCCAGCAAAGTAATAACATTATTGTCTGGCTGCACCCGTGCCCATTCTCCCAGAAGTGCCTGATGGTCAGCATTGGGGCCTGTGATCAGGATACGGTCGATATCCTGCTGAATTGGCAATACGCCATTGTTTTTCAGCAGTACCATGGACTTTTGCGCGGTTTTTAATGCCAGCTCAAGATGGCTTTCCTTAAGCAATGTATCTGCAACCGTCTGTTTATCTGTGTAACGGTTTTCGAACAGTCCCAATTGAAATTTAGAGTAGAGAATTTTGCTGACAGCATGGTCAATGCGGCTTACTGGTATTTCACCGTTTTCCACCAGATCTTTAACATTGTCGAAAAAACCAGGACCCTGCATATGCACATCCATACCGGCCAGCACAGCAACCTTGTCTGCCTCTCGCTCTGAGTCAACAATTCTGTGGGCACTTTCCAGACGTTGAATATCCATCCAGTCACTGACGTAAAACCCTTCGAAGCCCCATTCATCACGAATCAAGTCAGTTAAATATTCCTCATGGGCATGCGCGGGAATGCCGTTGATTTCGTTGTGGGCAGGCATAATGGTGTAGACACCATTGTCGATTGAACCAACAAAGGGCGGGAAAAATATTTCATGCAAAGTGCGCTCGGAAACATCTGCTGGCGCGCCATTGACACCATTATAGGCAATGCCTCCACCTACAAAGTGCTTGGCAGATGCCAATACGTTGGTCGATAAGCTAAAGTCGCTACCCTGATAACCTCGCACCATGGCATTGCCCATTTCGGTGACCAGGTAGGGGTCTTCGCCAAAGGTTTCGCCAATGCGACCCCAGCGTGAATCTCGCACAACTTCAATATTGGGAGAGTAGGCCCAATGAAATCCTGTGGCGCGCATTTCATGGGCGGTATATTCAGCCATTAACTCGGCCAGCTCAGGTTCAAATGATGCGGCCAGGCCAATTTGCGTGGCATAGATGGTGGTGGGGCCCATATACATACCATGGCCATGGATTGCGTCCGTGGCGATAAGTAGTGGAATTTTAAGTCGTGATTCCTCTGCCAGGCTCTGCAATATATTGGCTTCCTGATAGGTAGAGACCTTCAAAAACGAGCCAATCTTGCCCTCTTTAATTAACCCTGCTCTGTCACCCAGTGCCAGGGTGTAATCTGATTTAGTGTCTTTGCTATCAAAGTCGATATCTGAGGCTTCACCGACAAATTGGCACATCTGACCAATTTTTTCATCCAGAGTCATTTGATTCATTAACAGCTCAACGCGCTTGTCCGAGGTTAGGCTGGTATCCAGATAGGATGCTGTTGCGGCTAGGCCGTCCATTGAGATAAACAGAAACGCTGAGAGGGTCAGCCTTTGAATAGCAGAAGTCATAAAAATCCCTTGTTTATATAGGTTTTGCGCTGATTTCTTTGTGGTAAATTTTTATACAGTGAACAATTGGTTGCGCAATCATTTTATGTAACAATAACGCCGTTTACAACTATTCTGCTAATCCCGTAGATATTTAGATTTATTGGGCGCTTGAAGAAGCTAAAACAATACATTTGCCAGGAACCTGAGATGTCGTTATCAGAAAAAGCGCTTGAGTCGAGATCGCAACCCCTGCTGCTTGTGGTTATGGGTGTATCGGGAACAGGCAAGTCGACATTGGCTAACGAATTTGCAAGACAGTCTGGATTTATCTATCTAGACGCTGACAGTCTGCACAGTGAAAATGCTATTGAGCAAATGTCCCGTGGTATTCCGCTGACTGACGGACAGCGCGGGCCCTGGATACAGCGTATATACCGACAACTCTGTGAATATCAGGCACAAAACAAAAGCTGCATTCTGGCTTACTCCGGGTTGAAGCAACAGCACAGAAAAGTGATATTTAGTGCCTATAGGGACAGGGCAGGAGTGTTATTGCATGGAGAGCAAGGGCTTATCATTGAGCGGTTGGCAAAGCGAAGTGACCACTTTATGTCGCCACAACTACTTGGAAGCCAAATTGCTGAAATGGAACCCTTTGATCAACAGGTGCCATTATTAAAGCTCGATTTGGCTGGTAGCGTAGAGCAGTTGCTCTTGCAGATGCTAAGCTTTACAGCTTCATTGGAAAACAGCCAGCCCTGTCCATCCAATTCAACAGAGTAAATGTGCAGCGTCAGAAATCCAGTTTATCAATGGCGTGGCGCAACGTATCGATCAAAACCATTCAAGTGGCTACGGGTAAAGAGGCCTTGTTGTGAATGGTGATAAAACTAAGTTTTCCGAAGTAGCGCTGCCGTATAGATTGAGCTGATATTGTTTATCTGGCGAAGAAATGCTGTTGTCACAATATTGTAATAAAAGTGCTATACAATAGTGGATTTTTTTAAAATTAATGTACGGAGCAGTTATGAAGAATGTAGTAATGAGCAGTTTGATTTTGTTGATGGTATTACCGGCCATGAGTTTTGCATCATCCTGGGCGCCAGTCGAAGAGGGCGTGGCAGTCAGCGGTAAGGTTCATGCGATTAAAAAGTCGAAAAAATATCGAAGTGTCGAGAAATGTCGCGCCTATGCTGAGACCAAGTCAGTTGTTGTTGCATTTACCCTGGATGCAAACAAAGGAACTTGCTCTACCTATACTTCCGTTAGAAGTCGCCCTGCTAAAGAGGGTGCGATATCTCAGGTTAAAGGTTAGACCTTTGCGGTTGCCGACGTTCTAACCCGCCTTGCTGCGCAATCGGAGCTCGGATCAATCAGGGGCTTGAATCAGGCCTTCGGCGTAACAAATATAAAAAAACCCCAGCTGTGCTGGGGTTTTTGTGTTTGGCGCACCCGGAGGGATTCGAACCTTATCTCTCGATCCACAAAGCCAGTTTCTCTGTACACATTGCTATCATTGACGTATACACTTCCGTTGTCAATCACTTTAAAATAGCAATTGTGTGTACGTTTGTGTGTACACTTTATGGAAAATAAAGAGCAGGGGGACTACCTAGAGGAGGCGGGGGAGTCTGCTGAGTGCTTGTGATTGTTACTGTATCTGGGGAGATACAAAGTAGGCTGATGTCAAAAAGCTGCTGATTAGGCAGTAGCTATACTAAGACACAAAAAAACCCTGCGTTAACAGGGCTTCTTCGGAGAGATACAACTGATCATGTTTTAGGGGGAGAAGCATTCACGCTTTCTAAGACAGCTATGTGATGGAAAGTTCATTTCGGTCTGAATCTTTCTACTCCTACATTACTTGTACTTAATCAGAATACCCATCAGCACACGACGCCATAGCTGTTCAGCAGCAACATCAGCATTGGGCTAAGGAAGTAATGCTAGAGACTTGGCAGGAGCATTTGGGCGGTGTGGGGACTATGGTGAAGGTGGATTTGCCTTGATCGTTAGCACCTCTTAGTCAGCACTTAATTTTAATCAAAGAACCCAAATAACAAGAGAATTAGAATATCTAAATACCTTCCATAGTACCGTCCATGGGATCATTTGCTAGGCGAGTCTTTTCATTCACGTGCTTTAAAAAATGAAGCCCCCAAGAAGAAAAAAACCCCAGATTGACTGGGATCTTTTTAATCCAACATTCAGTGACTCACACATTGCTACGGTAAATAATTGCTGAAATTGAAAGCAATGAAAAGTGAGTCAGGCAATGATCAGTCGTCTAAAAACTCTTCATAAGGAAATTCTGGATCGCCAGCTTGTTCCAACATAAAGTCAACAAATACCCGAGAGGCAAAGATCGCATAGTCAACGTTCCCTGTAAATGCATAGGTCAACTTATAGCCCGAGGGTGCAAAGCTACCACTATAGATACCATCTTCATCTTCTCCTAGCAAATTAGGTGCCTGACCAAAAATCAAGTACGGGTCTCTCTCGTCCGGATTGTTCACCCTGAGAACTACAGGCGTTCGAGTCTTCAAAATGGTCTCACTTCCAACTTCCTCAACAGTAAATGGTAGCGTTTCAGTGGTATCAGCGTCGGCCCACACAAATCCAACATTGCAATCTCTGTCAGATGCATCAGCCCACTCGATTAAGCCAGAGCGATCCTCGGTATCATATGACTTGATGCGAAACGCAGTATTACAATCGTCGCCCTTAGACGCATACCTATTGGGTTCGCCTAGGAATCCATCAATAAATCCTTGGATAGTCTGGTCTTCATTTGCGTAAGCTGCGAGGTAGCCGCCCCAGCCATCGCCACCCCATAAGATGTACTCCCCACCAAATTCATTTTCTGCGATTGTTAGAGAAGCATCATAAACAAACGAATCAGAGGGGAGATCAGCTAATGGATCACACCCTTCCAAAACACCGCCTTGGCCATCAGAACAGAAATCAGGAACGATGTCTCTGACCTGCTTACCTGAAACATCTTTTCTTATAAAACAAATTTCGCTAGACGGTTCAATAATGCCAGTTTCATAGAATATTGCGCAGTTTTCAGATATTTTTGTTCCAGTGCTTTCGAGATCTGAAGTCAGAGTCCATTTGCCGGTGTCAGCGATACGATACTCAACATCATCATCCCAATCTATCGGAACCCAGGTGTCTGCGCGGGGACCGTCATAGACTAGCATTGCTACCCTTTCGTTACCCGCTGAGGTAATATTCACTAACTGACCTTCCACCGCATCTGGGAAGTACACGAACTCCATTTCCAAACCTTCACGATATTCTATGCTACCGCCTTCATCAATTTCGTTACCGCCTTCAGATAAGATGATTAAGTTACCCTCTTTTATTTCTTGAATGAGACTCACAACCTCACCATCACCCGATTTTGATGCCGCCACTATATTATTGATTTGACCAGTTACAACGGTTGTCACTTCCATAGCCACATCCTCGATGGCAAGACTTATCGACGATCCGGAAGCAATTAAGTCAGAGGTTATGCTCTTTGCTGTTTGTACAGACGCCTTTGAGATTTGTGCTGACGTAAGCTCTGAAGTTGCAGGGTTTTTAGTTATCGCATCTTTTGCCACCGCTAACACCTCAGCAACAAAAGTAGCTGTTGCTTGGAGGTCGGTATCTTCATTGGCTACAAAATCATTGCCCAATAGACTGTCACTTTCATCTATGTTGAGCATTAACTTGACTGATTTCTCAGCTTCCTCTGGCGTCAATTGCCCTGCTGAAGATTGAATTTCTTGAGACACTAATGTTGTTAGAGGCGTTACGACTTCAGGATGCGCAGCAGGCGCCAACATGCTGTAAGGTTTGTCGACAACGCCAAGATCCTCATCAACCGCTCCAATCGGGATATCAGCAAGAATTTGAATACCTTCTGGGATCGTCCCCTCATAGGTAAACGTGTAAGAGCCACCCGCACCTGAAAGTGCACTTGGCTCATCAGGATCGCAGGTATAGTTATTATTTAAATCCAAACACACTGTTGCGCCTGAAATATAGCCATCGATTACTTTACCCGTTAACTCAGACTCAGTCGCTACAAGAGCTTCTTCAGTCCCTATACTACTGCTTCCACCACCACCGCCACATCCGGCAAGAAAGATACTCATAAAAGCTACAAGAAATAATTGAAACATTTGGACACCTATATATTTAAAATTTGGGCAAATCAGCGCTATGCATGATCGGATATCGAGCGCACGGTTTCAGAATACAGTAGTAGTTTTTAATTTAAAAGGGAGTTTTGAAATCAGCCAACTTTGTGTCTGTGCAGGAACTGAAACAATCACGAGAACTCAGCAGCCTCACCCGCCCCTATGGAAGTGCCCCCCTTGATCGTTAATCTATTGATTACAAAATCGTCAGCTATGTATTTTGGATATTAGTTTTAATCAGCAATAAATTAATGTCTTGTATACACATTATCGATTGGACAATATCTATTCCTTGTAGTATTTTGAAGCTCGCTATACGCGGATGGGAAACAAGCGACAAATAATATCACCAA
>JABJOY010000004.1 GCA_018664075.1 Porticoccaceae bacterium
CATCTCCCCCAGATTGCCATGGTCGGCAGTCGGCGCATGACCAGAGATGGCGAGGCGAATGCCCGTCAATGGGCCAAGAATCTGGCCAATGCCGGTTTTACCATTACCAGCGGTTTGGCGCTGGGTATCGATGGTGCTGCCCACCACGGAGCGCTGAAGGCGAATGCGGCCTGCCGAGGAACTACCATAGGGGTCATGGCCACAGGCATAGATAGGATTTATCCCCAGAGACACAGGACGCTTGCCGAGGATATACTTGAGTCCGGTGGCGCTCTGGTAACGGAGTTTGAACCTGGTTCAGAGCCACTACCCGCTCGCTTTCCCCAGCGTAATCGCATTATCAGTGGCCTCAGTCTGGGGGTGCTGGTGGTTGAAGCTGCGCTGAAAAGCGGCTCGTTGATTACTGCCCGCTGCGCGCTAGGGCAGGACCGAGAGGTTTTTGCAATCCCCGGGTCCATTCACAACCCCCAGGCTAAAGGCTGTCATCTGCTGATCAAACAGGGTGCCCAACTGGTTGAACAGGTAGATGAGCTGGTCGCTGAGTTGGCTGGGCCCCTGGCTGGCTTAACAGCCGGGTTAACTGCTGGAATAAATCAGCCCACAGCAGAGCAATTGCCAGACCCAGCGAGCGATTTAAGTGAAGAAGAGGCGGCGGTTTTTCAGTCTTTGGGCTTTGATGCAGAGGCCATAGATAGCCTTAGCAGCCCCTTTGATACGACAAAACTGGCACAATTATTAGTGTCTTTGGAGCTCAAAGGACTGATCGCCAATGACAGTGGATTTTATCGACGATTGGTCTAGACTCAATCAGCCTGCATGGGTTCTCCATCCGCAGTTGCACCGGGCTCCAACTTCCGGTAGATTGCGCGATCCTTAGATATGGTGACTGAAAAATGAGCAAACCCTTTGTAGCGATTTTAATGGGTTCCGATTCTGACTTGCCGGTTATGGAAGCCAGTTTTGAGATCCTTAAAAAATTCGATATTCCCTTTGAAGTTAAGGTGACCTCGGCACATCGTACCCCGGAAGCTACCCACAGCTTTGTAACCGATGCCGATGCCCGTGGCTGTGCAGCATTTATCTGTGCTGCAGGTATGGCTGCCCACCTTGCAGGTGCAGTTTCTGCGACCACATTAAAGCCAGTGATCGGCGTACCAATAAATGGCTCTCTCGACGGACTGGATGCCCTGCTTTCTACAGTGCAAATGCCTGGCGGTATTCCAGTGGCCACAGTTGCTATTGGCAAAGCTGGCGCCAAGAATGCGGCCTATCTGGCGGCACAGATTATCGGTGCATCTGATTCAGAAATGCACAGCAAGCTGGTTGCTGAGCGAGCGGCTAATGCACAGGCTATTCTGGCTAAAGACGCGGCGCTTCAGGAAAAGCTGAAAAACAGCTAAATCTGCTGTGATCAATTGGAGTAACCACGCCAAAGTATGCCGTGCGGCCGCTGTGCTGCAGGACTTTGGGGTGGTTGCCTACCCCACAGAAGCTGTCTGGGGGTTGGGCTGTGATCCGTGGTCGGAATATGCGGTTAACAGGATTCTCCACCTCAAACGCCGGTCAGTCAGCAAAGGCGTGATACTAATTGCTGATAGCACCGAGCATTTTGCTCCGTTCCTACAGGGTCTTGACCCTGATCATTTGCAACGCTTTGCCGCTGACTACAATAAGCCCACTACTTGGCTGGTGCCAGATAATGGTGTGGCGCCCTCGTGGATTGTTGGTGAGCACCAGAGTCTGGCATTGCGTATTACTCGCCACCCCCTTGCAGCAGCACTTTGTCGGGCATTTGGTGGCCCCATTGTGTCCACTTCAGCAAATCCTCAGGGTTTGCCCCCGGCGACAACAGGGATTAAAGTAAAATCATATTTTGGCAGCCGCATAGATTTTAAAACCCCCGGCACCGTTGGGCGAGCTAAAAACAGCAGTGAGATTAGACATTTAATAACCGGCGAGGTTATCCGTGCAGGATAAAGTGCAGCAGATCGACAAAAATCTGGTTAAGAACTACCTTCTTGGATTGCAGGACAGCATCTGCGAGGCCCTGCAGGCAGAAGATGGCTGTGACTGGCAACAGGACAGTTGGGTTCGCAAAGAGGGTGGCGGCGGTCGCAGCCGGGTGTTGGTGGACGGTGCCTTTATTGAAAAAGGCGGAGTCAACTTCTCCCATGTTTTTGGTGACCAGATGCCCGCCTCTGCAACACAGAACCGGCCAGAGCTTGCCGGGCGTAGTTTCGAGGCCATGGGCGTGTCTCTGGTGATCCACCCGAAGAACCCCTATGTGCCGACATCCCATGCCAATGTGCGCTTCTTTATTGCCGAAAAAGAGGGTGCCGATCCGGTTTGGTGGTTTGGAGGAGGATATGACCTGACCCCCTATTATGGCAATGAAGAGGACTGTCGCCACTGGCACAGTACGGCTAAAGATGCCTGTGATGGATTTTCCGCTGACCTGTATCCGCGGTTAAAAAGCTGGTGTGATGAGTACTTCTATCTCAAACATCGAGATGAGCCCCGGGGTGTCGGCGGCCTGTTTTTTGATGATTTTAATGAGCTGGGCTTTGAGCGCAGTTTTGCCTTTATGCGCAGCATTGGCGATAGCTACACTGCAGCCTATATTCCCATTGTGCAGCGTCGTCGCGACAGGGAATTCGGCGAGCGAGAGCGAAGCTTTCAGCTCTACCGTCGCGGGCGCTATGTGGAATTTAATCTGGTCTGGGATCGGGGCACATTGTTTGGTCTGCAAACCGGTGGCCGCACAGAATCTATACTGATGTCACTGCCGCCACTGGTGCGCTGGGAGTATGATTGGGTGCCAGAGCCGGGCAGTGCAGAAGTCGAGCTCCATGAGAAATATCTTATTCACCGCGACTGGGTTTAACCATGACTGAAAAATATGCCGTTTTTGGCAATCCTATCAAGCACAGCAAATCCCCAGAGATTCATCGGGCCTTTGCTGTGCAGACTGTGCAGGCCATGGATTACAGCCGACAGCTGGTAGAGCTGGATGGGTTTCATGCTGCGGCAGATAGTTTTTTCCGGGCCGGTGGCCGCGGGCTAAACATCACCCAGCCCTTCAAGCAGGATGCCTATAGCTATGGCTCAAGAATTACCCCCCGAGCCCGCCGCGCCGGAGCAGTCAACACATTGGCCATGCAGGATGATGGCACTGTGCTGGGGGATACCACAGATGGTGTGGGTCTGGTGACGGATATAAAAGACAATTTAGGTTGGCAAATTCGCACTAAGCGAGTTTTGATTCTGGGTGCCGGAGGTGCGGTGCGAGGTGTGCTCGAGCCACTGCTGGCCGAGCAACCGCAACATATTGTGATAGCCAATCGCACTGTTGAAAAGGCATTGCAGCTGTCCAAGGGCTTTGCCGAGCTGGGTTACATTTTGGGCTGCGGTTTCGATATGCTCGACGGACAGGAGTTTGATCTGATCATCAATGGAACCAGCGCCAGTTTGCAGGGTGGTATGCCGCCACTGCCAGACAGCCTGCTGGCACCAGCTTCCGAGCAGGGCAAAACCGCCTGTTATGACATGATGTACAGCGCCAAACCAACCCCGTTTATGAGCTGGGCCCGTCAGCGGGGCGCACTGGCTGCAGATGGTTTGGGTATGTTGGTCGAGCAGGCTGCAGAGTCTTTTAACCTGTGGCGCGGCATTCGCCCGGACACATCCCATGTGATTGATGCGCTTCGCATCAAATTGGCCTCTGAGGCCTAGGGCAATACTAGTTGCCCTGTTGCTCTGCCAAATATTGGTCTTTGAGCTTTACATAATTAGCCGGGGAATAGGTAAAGAAACTTTTTTCGCTCTCTGACAACTCTCGCATCTGCTTGCAGGGATTGCCGACATAGACAAAACCACTGTGCAGAACTTTACCCGGCGGCACCATGCAGCCAGCGCCCACAATCACTTCGTCTTCGATAATGGCGCCATCATTTACAATGGCACCATTACCAATCAGAATTCGATTGCCAACACTGCAGCCGTGCAGCACTGCGCGATGACCAATAACCACATCGTCGCCAATGGTCAGAGGCCACCCCTTTGGATTGAAGTCAGAGGCGTGGGTAATATGCAGCACAGCATTGTCCTGGACATTGGATCTGGCACCTATTTTGATGGAGTGCATATCCCCGCGAATAACCGCCCCGGGCCAGACCGAGGCATCGTCACCCAGGCTCACATCACCAATCACAGTAGCGGCGGGATCCACATAGACCCGCTGGCCGATTTTTGGTCTGATGCCCCGGTGAGAGCGAATTGAGTGATCCATAATCATTGATGTCCGATATAATAAAGCTCCTATTGTGGTGAACTACCCATGGCTTTTACAACTAAAAAACAATTTATTGCTGGCGTTACCTGCCCTAAATGCGCGCAGATGGACAAAATTCTGGCCTTTTCCGAGAATGGCATTAACTACAGAGAGTGTGTGAGTTGTGGGTTTAAAGATGAGATGAGGCTGTCATCTGCGCCCAGAGAGCTTGAGACCAGAGTCAATACCAGCGCTGATGAGGTCGCCAGTCAGACTCAGCCGGTAAAGTTGATGGATCCCAAGGGCTAGCAGGCAATTTGTGCCAAATGAGTTAGTGAAGGCGTACCCTGGTATTTTGGCTTTTGAACAGCAGGCGGATATTGGATGAATCTGTGAGGCAGGGATAGCGCATTAGTGGGTCGCTGCTCAGATTTTTGCCATAGGTTTTAAGTTTCCTCTGCACCGCAGAATCACTGTTAATGGATTCAAGCAGCTTGTCGTTAAGCAGCTGTATAGCGCCATCAATCTGGTTGGCAAAGGGTTCGCCAATAATATGATGAACAATCAGGTTGGATCTGGTCATATCCACGGGAATGATTGGGCAGTCATAGATCGCTTTGAGCGTATCGTTAAGCTCTTCAAGCAACCGATGAGCCAGATAGGCCTGATACATTTGTGCTTCCAGCCCTTCTTCACTGGCAACAATCTCCACCGGGGTTTCAAGAAAGTCTCTGGCGGTGATCACCTGTCTGGCGATTTCGCCGCTAATGTTGGCGCAGTTGAGGAAGTCGTCGAAAGCGGTGACAAAATCTGGCACCAGAGCCACATAGCGCTCAATAAATGTAGCCAGCGCGGCGGTGCCATCATTTTCCCGCAGGCTTATGGAATGATGCAGGTGCTTGACTCGCTCATTTAAATAAGCAATCAGGAATTCACTGGTCTGTTGTGAAAGTGGCAGCATAAAACCCTCAGTATTCCCCCTTGGTTGACCGCTATTTGCGTCGCAAAAAACTGCAATTGTCCGCGGTTTTCCCTTTGGCTATCAGCGGCCTCCATTTAAATCTAGCAGATTTTGTGCCCAGTGCCATAAAGATTGTCTTTTAAAATGGTTGATACAGAGCAATTAACCGACTCTGCAGTCAAATTTGATCCTAATCTCTCTAGAGATACGTATCGACTTTTGCTACACTCGCGGCGCATTTTAAAGCGCTCATTTGATTTATTAGAGCGTCCATACAGAGGAAGAGCTTTAATTCCTAATTTACCACGGAGAAACAAGCGATGTTGAAAAGAGCGCAAGCACTTTTCTTGGGACTGCTGGGCCCGGTTATTGCACTAGCAATAGCAGGCAACGTTAGCGCGGAGAGCGCAACGCGGCAGCTCAATATGCCTCAGGGAGTGACCGAAGTTAGTCAAGCTGCCTACGATATTCACATGATTATGATGTGGATTTGTACGGTGATCGGCATTGCCGTATTTGGCTTTATGTTTTACGTTATGTACGCCCACCGCAAGTCCCGCGGCGCCGTAGCGGCAAACTTCCATGAAAACCATGTTGTCGAGCTGATCTGGACCATTGTTCCAGCGCTGATTTTGATTGTAATGGCAATCCCGGCGACCACTGCGCTGCTGAAAGTGTATGACACTGAAAATGCAGACATTGATATTAAGGTAACTGGTTACCAGTGGAAGTGGCAGTACGAATACATTGGCGAAGGCGTTAAGTACATGAGTGAACTGCGCACTTCCCAGGACGAGATCTATGGTCGCGCCCCCAAGGGTGAACATTACCTGCGCGAAGTGACCGAGCCTCTGGTAATCCCTACGGGCAAAAAAGTACGCTTCTTGATTACTGGTAACGATGTAATCCACAGCTGGTGGGTTCCCGACTTCGGCGTTAAGCGAGATGCGGTGCCAGGACTGTTTACTGCAGCCTGGGCAAAGACTGACCAGCCCGGCACCTATGTGGGTGAATGTACAGAGCTCTGTGGTCTGGGTCATGCCTTTATGCCTGTGGTTGTTGAGGTTAAAGAAGAAGCTGAGTACAACGAGTGGCTGGCCGGCAAAAAAGCCGAAGCTGCTGAGTATGCTTCAACTATCGGCAAAGAGTGGACCTTCGACGAGCTTATGGTCCGCGGTGAAGATGTTTACAACCGCTCCTGTGCAGCTTGCCACCAGGCTGACGGCAACGGTATTCCCGGTGTCTTCCCGGCGCTGAAAGACAGCCCGATTGCTCTGGGCGCAAAAGAGGGCCACATCGCTGTTCTTATCGATGGCGTAGCTGGCACATCTATGCAGTCTTTTGCTGATCAGCTTTCAGAAGTTGATATTGCTGCGGTCGTTCACTACGAGCGCAATGCATGGGGCAATGATGTTGGCGACGTAACTCAGCCAATTGATGTTCTCAATTACAAACAAGGCCAATAGGGAGTATTTGATATGGCACATGGTCCCGCAACTCTGGCTGATGGCTGGGGAAAATATATAAGTCGTTGGGTTTTTACCACCAACCATAAAGATATCGGCACACTGTACCTCTGGTTCAGCTTCGCGATGTTTATTATGGGCGGCGCATTCGCAATGATTATCCGCGCAGAACTTTTTCAGCCAGGAATGCAGCTGATTAAACCTGAGTTCTTTAACCAGATGACCACCATGCATGGTTTGGTCATGGTGTTTGGTGCGATTATGCCGGCCTTTGTTGGCTTGGCTAACTGGTTGATTCCGATGATGATCGGCGCGCCAGATATGGCATTGCCACGCATGAACAACCTGAGCTTTTGGATTCTTCCGTTCGCATTTGCGATTTTGACTTCCACACTGTTTATGGAAGGCGGTGGTCCTAACTTCGGTTGGACATTCTACGCACCACTCTCAACCACCTATGCTCCGGATACAGTGAACTACTTTATCTTCGGCGTGCATATTATGGGTGCATCATCAATTATGGGTTCCATTAACATTATCGCCACGGTAATGAATATGCGGGCACCTGGCATGACTTATATGAAAATGCCACTGTTCGTATGGACCTGGGTTATCACCGCGTTCTTGCTGGTGGCAGTAATGCCAGTACTGGCCGGTGCAGTAACCATGATGCTGATGGATATTAACTTCGGTACCAGCTTCTTTGATGCTGCTGGTGGTGGTGACCCGGTACTGTTCCAGCACGTGTTCTGGTTCTTCGGTCATCCAGAGGTATACATTATTATCCTGCCCGCCTTCGGTGTGGTTTCTCAGATTATCCCTACGTTCAGCCGCAAGCCGCTGTTTGGCTACTCGTCAATGGTGTACGCCACTGCCGCGATTGCCTTCCTGTCGTTTGTAGTATGGGCTCACCACATGTTTACCGTTGGTATGCCAATTGCCGGTGAGCTGTACTTTATGTACGCCACCATGCTGATTGCAGTGCCCACTGGTGTGAAGGTCTTTAACTGGATCACCACCATGTACAGAGGCTCATTGACCTTTGAAACCCCAATGCTGTTCAGTATTGCTTTTGTAATTCTGTTCACCTTTGGAGGCTTTACCGGAATGATGCTATCCATTGCAGCGGCGGATATGCAGTACCACGACACTTATTTTGTTGTGGCTCACTTCCATTATGTAATGGTTGCTGGTGCGGTGTTCAGTGGTACCGCTGCTGTCTACTACTGGCTACCTAAGTGGTGTGGCAAGATGTATGACGAAACCATGGGCAAGGTGCAGTTCTGGATTGCCTTTATCGGTTTCAACATTGCCTTTATGCCTCAGCACTTCCTGGGTTTGGCGGGTATGCCGCGTCGTTACGCGGATTACGGTCTGCAGTTTGCCGACTGGAATATGGTGTCGAGCATAGGTGCATTTATGTACGGCGGCGCTCAGATACTGTTCCTGTTTAACGTGATTCGCACCATTGGTTGGGGTAAGCCCACCGATGATCCCAAGGTATGGGAAGGTGCAGAAGGTCTGGAGTGGACAGTGCCCACACCAGCGCCCTACCACACGTTCGCGACGCCACCAGAAGTTAAATAAGAGACGGAATAGACATGTCAGCACGCCCTAATGATCGCAAGCTACTGGCAAAGTTGGTTGCCTTGGCTGCTGCCATGTTTATGTTCGCAATATTTGTATTGCCGCCCCTCTATGATCTATTTTGTGAGATCACGGGGATCGGCGGCAAAACAGATGGCGCCTATACAGCCGTCGCTGTCGAAGTAGATACATCGCGAGATATTGAAGTGCAGTTTGTTGCCACCAACAACGCTACTATGCCTTGGGACTTTTACCCCATCGAGGAGCGAGTGATGGTTCATCCCGGTGAGGCGCGTGAGGTGGTGTTTTATGCGCACAACAGAACCGGGGAAGACATGCTGGGTCAGGCTATTCCCAATGTTCTCCCCAACAATGCCGCGGACTATTTCCACAAGACTGAATGTTTCTGCTTTAACAACCAACCCCTGGCTGCTGGCGAGAGTGCCGAGCTGGCATTGGTCTTTATTGTAGATCCAGATTTACCGGCCAGTGTTAATACAGTAACCCTGTCCTACACAATGTTTGATATAACAGATCGCGCCGTGGCGCAGGTCTCACAAGTACAGTAAACGGAGAGTAACAATGTCAACTGAAGGTACTTATTACGTTCCCGACCAGAGTAAATTGCCCATATTTGCGGCAACTGGTATGGGTGTAATGGCTTATGGCGCAGCCTCATGGGTATTGGAAGGTGGTACTGCCACAATCTTCCTGATTGGCTCATTGATTATGGCCGCTGTGTTATACAAGTGGTGGAGCATCGTCATTGACGAAAATATGCGCGGCCTCGCCAGTCCACAGCTCAAGCAATCCTATGTGTTAGGCATGCTGTGGTTTATTTTCTCTGAAGTGATGTTCTTTGCCTGTTTCTTTGGCGCGCTGTTCTATGTTCGCGTGTTGGTGAGCTCCTGGATTGGGGGTGAAGCCGCAGTGGGATGGTTCGATGACACGCCAACCGATGCCGCAGCAGCCAATGCCGAACATCTCTATCCTGGTTATGAGAATGTCTGGCCACCGATGGTGACACCGGATCAGGCGGTCAATGGTGATGCGGCTCAGTTTAAAGGGCCAGATGAAGCCATGAACAACCCCGGCATACTTAACTGGGTCTCATGGTTGCCATTCTGGAATACTGTTGTTCTGCTGACCTCCAGCTTTACTGTTCATGTTGCTCACGTAGCACTGAAAGACGACAACCGCAAAAAGTTTAATAGATGGCTGGGTATCACCGTTGGCCTGGGTATTTTCTTCCTGTTTTTGCAAGCAGAGGAATACATCCACGCCTACCAGGAGCTGGGTCTTACTTTGGAGTCGGGCATCTACGGAACAACCTTCTTTATGCTGACCGGATTTCACGGTATGCACGTTACCCTGGGTACGGTTATGCTTCTGATCCAGTGGCTGCGCGGTCTTAAGGGGCACTTTACCCATGATGACCAGTTTGGTTTTGAAGCGGCCTCTTGGTACTGGCACTTTGTCGACGTGGTGTGGGTAGGCCTGTTTATATTTGTCTACATACTCACATAGTAATTACAAATAGAACGGACGATGCGGCCAGGTATCCCCTGGCCGTTTTTATCTGTGCAAAAAGTTACTCAGGTTTTTTGGCTGGCACTGGCGGTGGCGGCGCAGTCTGAGGAGATACTCTGGTAGCGTCAGGGTGCAGCTTGCGATCCCAGGGAGCGGTACTGCCAAGTTGACCTGTAAAGATGCCGTAAGCGATAGTTCCCAGTAGCAGCGCTGCCAAGGTAATGCGCGTGCCCAGAGCTACAAGCAGGCGTCGCTTGGAATTGCCGAGATCTTTAACCAGAAAATTGAGTCCGCTAAACAGGCTGATAAGCACAGCAATAAACAGTACAACGATAATAGTCTTTAGCAGCATAATATTGCTCACTCTTGAGAAAGGTTGGAATTTAAACACAGATGACCACTGAGCCCCAATATTCTACGCAGGGATTCCACTGGCAGCCCAACAAGAATTTGTTGTTGCTGAGTCTGTGCCTGTTTCCGCTGTTAATTGCTCTGGGCCTCTGGCAGTTAGATCGGGCTGATGAAAAACAGCGTATCCTTAACCAATATAATGCCAATCAGCAAGCCAGCCCAGCTGGGGCTGAAGCGTTGCACAGCCAGACTAATCTGCAGTATCGCAGCGCCTGGCTTGAGGGGGAACTGGACGCCAACCGACGTATTATTCTTGATAACCGCGTCGCCAATGGCAAGCCTGGATACGAAATACTGGAGGCATTAACGGTCGCCGGGATGGAGCAGAAGATACTGGTCAATCGTGGCTGGGTGCCAGCTTCATTGGACCGCAGTATCCTGCCACAGATTGAAGCAGTTAAAGGCCAGGTGCAATTTCGTGGTGCCCTGTATCAGACCTTGGGCGGATACCGCCTCGATGACGGCATAACGCAGGCAGCAGAATGGCCCGCCCGAGTCGGGTGGATCTCCGCTGAGCGGGCAGAGACGCTTTTTGCCGAGAGCTTCTTCTCCCACCAGCTGCGTCTGGATCAGGACAGCCCGGGCGCGTTGCAAACTGGCTGGGCTACGGTATCAGTGCAGCCCGCTAAGCACACAGGCTATGCAGTGCAATGGTTTGCTATGGCAATGGTATTATTAATTATGACAGTGATCGCCAACTCCAATCTGGCGGACTGGTTAAAACAGCGCCGGAACCAGGGCCAAAAATAGCCCCAGAAAAGGATAATTAAATCATGACAGAACAACAGATAACCGCCAAACAGCGCAGTTTTCAGTATCAGATTTGGCTGATGCTTATTATCGTATTTGGTGTGATCCTGGCGGGCTTTCTTATGGTCCCCAAGACAGAAGAGCAGCGCAAGGCAATGATGGCTCGCCTGGGTACGACCAATCAGGGAGCAATTGTCAGCCCCACCGTAGATATGAGCCCATTACTGGCGGCTCTGCCCCAGGGCGAAGCACCCAAGTGGAAAGTCGTAGTAGCAGGTGGTGAGGGATGCAATCAAGGTTGTCAGGATGTGCTGGTAAACAGCCGTCAGATTCATATGCTGCTGGGCAAATCCAGTCGCCGTCTGGAGCGTATATATCTTCCAGATTCCGCCAGTATGCAACTGATTGACCTGGAGGAGCTGCAGGCAGTGCACCCCTATCTGATCATAAACCAGATAGAAACTGATCTGCTGAGTGCTGTGCTGCAGGGTAGTTCTGCCGAATGGGATATGCTTGATACCAGATACTTCGTGGTGACGCCCGACCATCAGGCAGTTTTATATTACACCCAGCAACAGGATGGCGGCGGTCTGCTAGATGACCTTAAACATCTGCTAAAATATTCACCGAACCGATAATAAGAGCCATCTGAGATAAAACATAATGTCCAATGTTGAAACCAGTGCAGTAGCAGTTTCCTGGCGCGATTACCTCGAGCTGTGCAAACCAAACGTCGTTGCCCTGATGCTGTTGACCTCAGTTATTGGCATGTTGCTGGCTACAGACCAGACTGTGCCTGTGCAAATACTGCTGTTTGGCAATCTGGGCATTGCCCTCTGTGCCGGCTCTGCGGCTGCGGTCAATCATATTGTTGATCGTCATGTTGACGACAAAATGGCTCGCACCGCGGACCGCCCTATTGCTCAGGGCCGTCTTGAGCCGCGACAGGCAGTTATATTTGCCCTGCTCACAGGCCTTGCCGGCATGGCCATACTTCTGGTTTTTACCAATGTGCTGACGGCCTGGTTAACTCTGGCTTCCCTGGTTGGCTATGCCTTTATTTACACCATGTTTCTCAAGCGAGCCACACCGCAGAATATAGTTATTGGTGGCCTTGCCGGTGCAGCGCCGCCACTGCTGGGATGGGTGGCTGTGACCGGAGAGATTCACCACAATGCACTGCTGCTGGTTCTGATTATATTTGCTTGGACTCCACCCCATTTCTGGGCGCTGGCAATCCATCGCAAAGAGGAATATGCCAAGGCCGAAATTCCCATGCTGCCGGTTACCCATGGTGAAAAGTACACCAAGATTAATATCCTGCTATACACCACCATGTTGATGGTTATCACAACATTGCCCTACCTCACTGGTATGTTTGGCTTGCTCTACTTGGTGGGGTCGCTTCTGCTGGGCCTGCGCTTTCTGTACTGGGCAATGGTTATGTGGCTCGATAAAGACAGCGGCATGAAAACCTTCAGGTTTTCAATTATCTATTTGATGGTACTGTTTGCCCTTATGCTGCTGGACCATTACCTGATTGAAAAAATTCTCTATATTGCTTGAACAGACCGACCCTGATTCAGGGTTCCTGATAAAAGACAAAGGACAGATCATATGCAACAGCAAGCCGCAATCCGTCGAACAATAGCCCTGGTGCTGGCGTTTATTATGTTGGTGGTTTATGGATTTATCTGGCGTATGAGTCAGCCAGTAATCATGAATACCGAGCAGCTGCGCGTAAATGGCGCCATAGTGCTGGACAAGCCGCGTATCTTTAGCGACTTCGAATTGGTCGACCATCGCGGCGAGACATTTAATATTGCGCGCATGGAGGACGTTTGGACTATGGTCTTTTTTGGCTTTACCAACTGCCCGGATATCTGCCCTACTACATTGGCAACCCTGAACGATACCTACAGCAAAATGAAAGACAGTGAAAAAGAAAAGCTTCAGATTGTGATGATTTCACTGGACCCGGAGCGCGACACTGTCGAAAAGCTGGCTGAATATGTGCCCTACTTTAATGAAGAATTTATTGGCGTCACCGGCAACAAACATCTCATTCGCCGCCTCACCGCAGAGATCAATATTGCTTACAACAAAGTGCTATTAGAGGGCGAGGACTACACTGTGGATCACAGCACACAGCTGGTATTGATCAACCCAAAAGGTCATTACCACGGTTTCTTTAAAGCGCCCCACAGCGAGACAATGCTGCGCAGCACCTGGCGCTCAATTCAGGCCACCTTTTAAATAACAGGCTTGGTGGCCAGCTTACTTTTTCTGCCCCAAACCCAGAGAAAGGGCGAACAGCAGCGCGGCGCATAAAACCACCGCAGGTCCCGCTGGCGCATCCGTATACCAAGATAGCGCTAGCCCCATAACCACTGTCACCATAGCGATAATGCTTGCCGCTAGGGCCATTTGTTCCGGGGTATGAGTAAAACGTCTGGCGGTGGCTGCGGGAATAATAAGCAATGCAGTAATAAGCAGCACGCCGACAATTTTCATTGCAATGGCAATCACCAGCGCGGTAATCAGCATTAGTGCTGTCCGCACCAGCACTACATTAGTACCCTCCACCGCTGCCAGCTCCGGGTCCACCGTAATATTAATTAGCTTCTTCCACAATGTGCCAAGCAGAAGCAGCACCGCAGCGGCCACCGTGTAGATAACCCAGAGATCATTGACCGTTACCGAGAGCAGATCGCCAAACAGTAGCGACATCAGATCCACCCGCACGTCCGGCAGCAGAGAAATAACCACCAACCCGGCGGCCAGAGCAGAATGGGACAGAATCCCCAACAAGGTATCCAGAGACAAAAAGCCCCTTTGTTCCAAAAATACCAGTCCCAGAGCAATCACCAGAGGCACTAAAGTGACCGCAATGCTGAGATTGATTTCTAGGAGAACCCCCAGCGCCACACCCAATAATGCACTATGGGCCAGAGTGTCACCAAAGTAAGCCATGCGCCGCCAGACCACAAAGCAGCCCAGTGGACCTGCTACCAGAGCCACCCCCAGCCCAGCGAACAAAGCATAGAGCAAAAAATCAGTCATGATCACAGCCCTCCCCATGTTGATGCACCCCATCCGCATCTAATACCTCGCCGTGAACACTGTGCTGATGATCATGGTTATGGGCATAGATAGCGGTCTGACCAAAAATATCAATATAGGCCGGATTCTGGGTAACCTGCTCAGGCCGCCCATGGCAGCAGATATGATGATTGAGGCACACCACCTGATCCGTCGCCGACATCACCATATGCAGATCATGGGAAACCATTAGCACGCCGCAGTTAAGACTTTTGCTAAGATCAGCAATCATCTTATACAGTGCATTTTGGCCGTTAATATCAACCCCCTGTGCCGGCTCGTCCAGAACCAGTAGGTTGGGCTGGCGCAAAATAGCCCGGGCTAGTAGCGCGCGCTGCATCTCGCCGCCGGATAGCTTTTGGATCGGCGTTGCTGCCAGGTGGCCAATGGCAACGGAATCCAAAGCCTGGTGACAGGCCTGATGTGAGGTGTCGGCCAGCTGCAAAAATCTGCAGGTAGAAATAGGCAGGGTTGGATCAATATGCAGCTTTTGCGGCATATAGCCAATGCTGAGATTAGCCCCGCGCTGCACAGAGCCAGAATCCGCCGTCAGTAGCCCCAAAATAATTCGCACCAATGTAGACTTGCCTGCGCCATTGGGTCCTATCAGCGTGGTGATCTCGCCCTGATTAAGTTGCATACTTATATTCTGCAGCACATGGTGGTTGTCAAAGCGTTTATTGACCTTATCCAGTGATATCAGCGTACTACCCATGGCTTGAGTCCTCGCCGTCTGAAGAGCATTGGGGGCACTGCCCAAAAAGCTCCAGAGACTGGCTTTGTAAGGTAAAATTAGCCTTATCACAGATAGTCTGCAAAAGACCGTTTACTGTATTATGTGCTACTTCCGCAACACTGCCACAATCGGTACAGATCATAAATAGATTGCTGTGCTCGCTATTGGGAAACGGGCAGCTAATAAAGGCATTTAATGAGGCAATACGGTGGATCAGGCCCAGCCCCAACAAAAAATCAACAGCGCGATAAATAGTTGCTGGTGCAACAGGCTTGTTGAGTAATCTTGATAGTTGGTCCTGCAGTTGATAGGCCCCCAGGGGCTGATGACTCTGCCACAACAGGCGCAACACAGACTCGCGGATTGCGGTCATACGGGCATTTTTTTCTGCACACAGACTGTAAGCGCTGGCCAGAGCGGCATTGATACAGCGGTCATGATCATGGAATTGATGCACCAGACGGGAATTTGTCAGCATAACAGGCCTATCGGATTAGAGCTTCAGAATATGATACGTTATAATATTACATTAATAAATAGATAAACGCCCCTTGGCAGCCCCGCTAGTGGGAAACTATTTACGATTATCCAGAGAAAGCAAAGCATGAGACATAAAACGATACAATATAACAGTTATATGGCCCTTCTATGCCTCTGTACCAGTTTTATAAGCTTACAGGTGTTGGCAGGTAGAGAGCCGACCCATGAGACTAAGCCTCTGATTGTGACCAGTATTAAACCTCTGGCTATTATTGCTAAATCTGCCGTAGCCGATGCTGCAGATGTTGAGTATTTGCTGCCCGGCAATCAGGCGCCCCATGATTTTTCTCCGCCCGCTTCGGCCCTGCGGAAAATGGCCAAGGCAGACATGGTTCTCTGGGTTGGTCCAGAATTTGAAACCGCAAGTAGAAAAGCCATTCAGCGGGTGCCCCGTGCAAAGCGCATAGCAGCCATGACTCTTGTGGAAGCCCATGGGGACTCTGGCGATGCTGGTACACAGTGGCCCCAGCACAATCACAGCGCAACTACAGATCCTCATGTTTGGTTAAGCCCAGATAAGGCCAACGATATAGCAGCCGAGGTTCAGTTGCGTTTGGGTCTGCCCATTACCCCCATTATCAGCCGGGAGCAGATTGCAGAATTAACACGGGAGCTTGCGGTAGCTAAGGACAAAACCTATCTTAGTCATCATGATGCCTACGGCCACTTTGCCCAGGCCTTCGGTCTGGCACCCGGGTTGTCGATCAGGGATGCCAGCGGTGAGGTTCAGGGGGTTAAAAGCCAATATCAGCTGCGTAACAATATCGCCAGTGCCAATATTCGCTGCGTTTTTTTCGAGCCTCAGTATCAGGACAAAGATGCCGCAGTGATTGCGGGTGAATTTGACCTGCCTCTGATTGAACTTGATCTCCAGGGTATGTCTCAGCCCCTTCAAGGCAATAGCTACCTTGAGTTTATTAGCAAGCTGGCGGCGCAATTTAAGGCCTGTTACCAGTAAATCATGTATCCTTAATCCTTCAATCCCGATTAAAAAGCCCGCACCTATGTCCGCAAAAACACCAGTGATACTCGTCGATGGCTCCTCCTATCTCTATCGAGCATTTCATGCCCTGCCGCCGCTGACCAACAGCAAAGGCAAGCCCACCGGTGCGGTGAAAGGCGTGATTAATATGATGCGCCGCTTGCAAAAGGACTACCCGGAAAGTACCCATGTGGTGGTCTTTGATGCCAAAGGCAAAACCTTCCGCGACGAAATGTATGGCGAGTACAAAGCTAATCGTCCGTCTATGCCGGATGATCTGCGCCTGCAGATAGAGCCTATCCACAATATTATTCGCGCAATGGGCATGCCCATGCTGGTGATTGAAGGCGTTGAGGCTGATGATGTGATTGGCACCCTGGCGCTGCAGGCCACCGCCGCTGAACAGCCGGTGGTTATTTCCACGGGTGACAAAGATATAGCTCAGATGGTCAATGAGCATATTGTTATGGAAAACACCATGACCAACACGGTAATGGACAGGGAAGGGGTACTGGAGAAGTTTGGCATTCCCCCAGAGTTGATTGTTGATTACCTCGCCCTGCTCGGCGACAAGTCTGACAATATTCCCGGCGTGCCTGGGGTGGGCGAAAAAACGGCTTTAGGCTTGCTGCAGGGAATAGGGGGCCTAGATGATATCTATGCTCGCCTGGATGAAGTCGCTGGACTTGCTTTTCGCGGTGCTAAAACCATGGCGCCCAAGCTTGAGGAGCATAAGGAACTGGCTTATCTCTCCTACAGGCTGGCCACCATCAAAACTGACGTCGAGATGGATTTGACCATTGGTGAGCTACAAAATGGCGCGGCTGATAATACTGCGCTCCTGGCGCTGTTTAAGGATATGGAATTTAAAACCTGGATTGCCGAGCTTGAAGATGGCGGCCCTGTTGTTCCTGTGGCATCGACAGATTCAGATCAGCCCCAGCAGCCCGGTGCTGCGCCCCAGGCCCCTGTCGAAAAAGATTATCAGACAGTCCTTACTCAGAACGAACTCAACCAATGGTTAAGCAAAATTGCAAAAGCCGAACTGGTTGCGGTAGATACCGAGACCACTAGCCTAGACTATATGAAGGCCAAGTTAGTCGGTGTGTCCGTTGCCGTTGAGCCTGGCCAGGCAGCTTATATTCCCTTTGGCCATGATTATCTGGGGGCACCTGAGCAGCTGGATAAAGACTCGGTCCTTGAACAGTTAAAACCATTACTTGAAGATCCGAGCATTAAAAAGGTCGGTCAAAACCTGAAATATGATATGAGCGTTTTAGCTCAGCATGGCATAAGACTTCAGGGCATTGCCTTTGACACCATGCTTGAATCCTATGTCTTCGATAGTGTTGCCACTCGTCATGATATGGATAGCCTGGCGGAAAAATATTTAGAAGAAACCTGTATTAGTTTCTCTGACGTGGCGGGAAAGGGCGCCGCTCAGTTAACCTTTAATCAGGTTGCCTTGGAACAGGCTGGCCCCTATGCGGCGGAAGATGCCGATATTACTTTGCGCCTGCACCAGTGTCTGTGGCCAAAGGTCCAGGCCCAGCCGACACTGGAAACCGTCTTTAATGACCTCGAGCTGCCATTATTACCAGTGCTATCAAAAATTGAGCGCACTGGTGCGCTGGTCGATGACACTCTGTTATTCCAGCAAAGTCAGGAGTTAGCTGAGCGACTGGCCGAACTGGAGACCCAGGCCTGGGATCTGGCCGGGCAGCAATTTAATCTAGCCTCACCCAAACAGCTGGGGGAAATCCTGTTTGAAAAGCTGGAAATTCCAGTGTTAAAGAAAACTGCCAAAGGCGCGCCCTCAACCAAAGAAGAAGTATTACAGGAGTTGGCACTGGATTATCCATTGCCTAAAGTACTGTTGGAACATCGCGGACTGGCCAAGCTCAAGTCCACCTATACCGACAAGCTACCAACCATGATTAACCCAGTCAGCAAGCGCATTCACACCTCTTACCACCAGGCGGGCACGGCCACAGGCAGGCTGTCATCCTCAGACCCAAACCTGCAGAACATCCCTGTGCGTACCCCCGAGGGCCGCCGTGTTCGACAGGCATTTATCCCTGCAACTGGCTGCAAAATGGTGGCGGCGGATTACTCCCAGATTGAACTGCGGATTATGGCTCACCTATCCGAAGACCCCAGCCTGCTGAAGGCATTTGCTGAGGGTCAGGATATTCACCGGGCCACAGCGGCAGAGGTGTTTGCAGTGGCCACGGAAGAGGTGACGGCGGATATGCGTCGCAGTGCCAAGGCAATTAACTTCGGATTAATTTATGGCATGTCCGCTTTTGGACTGGCTCGCCAGCTTAATATTGGCCGCAAGCAGGCAGCGGAATATATCGAACTGTATTTTGAGCGTTATCCCGGGGTGCAGTCCTATATGAACAATATTCGCCACAGTGCAGCAGAGCTGGGCTATGTGGAAACCTTCTTTGGTCGTCGACTGTATCTGCCCGAGATTAGCTCGCGCAATGGTATGCGTCGTCAGGCCGCAGAGAGAACTGCGATCAACGCGCCCATGCAGGGCACAGCCGCCGACATTATTAAACTCGCAATGATCCATGTGGACGACTGGCTCACCAGCGCTGAATTGCAGAGCCGCATGATTATGCAGGTCCATGATGAACTGGTGCTTGAGGTGCCAGAGTCAGAGCTGGAAATCGTCAGTCAGGGCCTGATCGAGAAGATGGAGCATGCGGTAGAGCTGCTAGTGCCCCTGGTGGTCGATGTGGGTGTTGGCAATAACTGGGACGAAGCCCATTAAATAGCTGTTATTGCTGCGGATCTATTAAAAAACTCATGTTTAGCAGGCCAAACATGATCTTTTTTGCAAAAAATGAAAATATTTTAAAAACTTTTGGAACTTGTATACAAAGCTGTGTCTAAAAAGGGGCAAGTGAACAATGCATATATATTCTCCCCCAAGCTTAAGTATGCAAAGTAGGACTCTCCGAGTAGTAAACTAAGCCCTGATCTAAATTTTGGATCAGGGTTTTTTTTGTCTGTGCCCCTGCGGGACTCGTTAGCTGAGGGCTTTTTTACTCCGCTGAGGGCTCTTTTTCGAACCGCTGAGGGCTCTTTATTCAAATCGCTGAGGGCTATTTGTCCTCCGCTGATGGCTCTTCAGCGCCCTCAAACTCCGCGCTTAACCAATGGCTAAGCTGCTGTTCTAGCTGTGGCAAGCCCTGTTTTTTAAGTGAGGAAAATGTCTGTACCGAGAGCAATGTGCAGCCGGGATCCATATCCCTGAGCAGTTTTTCCACCTTAAGTCTAGAGCTCTCAGCAGGTCCGCGCTTAAGCTTGTCTGATTTGGTAAGCAAAATATGAACTGGCAAGCCCGCCTGAGCAGCCCAATTTAACATCTGCTGATCATATTCCTGCAGCGGATGGCGAATATCCATCAGTAAAATCAAACCGGCAAGGCTTTTACGCATCTGTAAATATTCTGCTAAATGACGATCCCATTCAGCCTTCATTGCCTTGGGAACCTTGGCATATCCATAGCCGGGCAGATCTACCAGCCGCCGATCCCCGGCTAGTTTAAAAAAATTGATCAACTGGGTGCGGCCCGGAGTTTTACTGGTGCGCGCTAGGCCACGATTGCGTGTCAGGGTATTAATGGCGCTGGACTTGCCGGCATTTGACCGACCGGCAAAGGCCACTTCGCAGCCCTCGTCCGCAGGACATTGCTTAATAGAGGGTGCGCTGGTCAAAAACTCAGCGATTTGATAATTAATTGCAGGTGAATCCATAAAAAGACTGTGCCAAGTGGCTGTAAGAAACCGGGGTTATTAGTATATAATGCGCGCGCTTTAGCCAATAGGGCTAATGTTAAATGGTCGCACGTATAAACAGGCGACTAATCAGGCGACTA
>JABJOY010000027.1 GCA_018664075.1 Porticoccaceae bacterium
GCCGCGGTGAGTGGGCAGATCAAAGGCAACCGATAAACCCTGCTGACCAGCAGCGAGGTTTTTGCGGTAGAACTGGTTGGAGGCTTCAGCGGTTGAAAAACCCGCGTACTGGCGCACTGTCCAGGGTCGACCCGCATACATGGTTGCCTTAGGGCCGCGCTTGTAGGGCGCAAAGCCCGGCAAGCCTTCCATATGTTCAAGGTTAGCGGTGTCTGCCGCGGTGTACAGAGGCTTAACCTCAATACCTTCGGGCGTCTGCCACAATAAATCTTCGGGACTGGCACCTTTGCGCTCTTTGGTAGCCAGCTGCTGCCAGCTAGTGAGTTTTGTGCTATCTGCCATTTTAACTCCGGCGTATTTTTTAATAGCTGAACTATGCAGGACTGAAGGCGCCAATAGAAGGTCTATTTTCAACAAATAAGATCACATTTATTGCCATTTAATACCCGATAAATTAGGATTAACTGGCATAAAAAGCCTATAAACTCACAAATAATATAATTTTTAATATCGGAGCAGCTCATGGCAACCATCTGCAATCACCATGTAATGTCCTGCATGCATGGCCTTAGAGAGAGAAACCTGCCCCAGCAACAGGCACTGGAACTGGCAGGTATCAACCCTGCCGTGATGGACCAACCCAATCAGCGGGTGCACACAGATCAGGTAGCAAGGCTGTTTAAAACAGTTCAGGAAACACTGGACGATGAGTTTATGGGCTTTACCCAAAACAATTGCAAAGTCGGCCTGTTTGCCACCATGGCTGAGCTGGTCAGCCAATGCAGTACATTGGGTGAGCTTTTAGATAAGGCAGTAAATTTTTACAACCTAGTCAGCAATGATATACCCATGCAGCTAACCCGCGCCGAGGGTAATGCCATACTGAGCTTTACCATGGACAAACCCAACCTAGACCCAGAACATTTTATGACCGAGTTCTGGCTGGTTATTTGGCATCGCTTTCCCAGCTGGTATATCGGGGAGCCAATTCGCCTTAAAGAAACCCACTTTACCTTTGGCGCACCAGCCCATAAAAGTGAGTTACAGATAATGTTTCCGTCGCAACTGCAATTTAATGCCAGTGCCAATCAACTAGTGTTTAACGCTCAGTATCTGGAAAAGCCTCTGGTGCGCTCCGACCAGGAACTGGCGACCTTTGTGCAAAACGCCCCCGCGGATGTTATGACTATCCCAGGCTCCGACAGCACCTTGGAAGCACAGATAGAGAGAATCATTGCTCAGCGCCATCCCGACAAACTGGTATTCGTCCCAATACATGATTTAGCAGGGGAATTAGGCATTAGCAGCCAAACACTGCATCGGCGACTCAAAGATAGCGCGACCAGTTACCAAAAGATCAAAGATAATCTACGCCGAGAAGCGGCCATTAACAAACTGGTCAATGAGCGAGTGAGTGTCGAGAAGGTGGCTGATTTAGTAGGGTTTTCGGAGTCAAGGTCCTTTACTCGTGCCTTTAAAAATTGGACCGGGCTAACGCCCAGAGACTACCGTAAGCAACAAAGCCAATGACCTTCTCTGGCAAACCAAGTACTCTAGAACACTAAATTTTTCGCGTCTCTAAAAATCATGTTAGATAATAAAATAAGGCTCACCCAATACAGCCACGGCGCCGGATGCGGTTGCAAAATCGCCCCCGGAGTATTGGAGACCATCCTCAAAACGGACTTTGTTGCTCCTACTGATTCCAATCTGCTCGTTGGTAACAGCACCAAAGACGATGCTGCCGTCTATGATCTAGGGGATGGCACTGGGGTGATCAGTACCACTGACTTCTTTATGCCTATTGTCGATGACTCCTTTGAGTTTGGTCGGGTAGCGGCCGCAAATGCCATCAGTGACATCTATGCTATGGGCGGCACGCCAATGATGGCGATTGCTATTCTTGGCTGGCCAATTAACAGCCTGCCTGCTGAGGTGGCACAACAGGTTATTGATGGTGGTCGTCATGCTTGCGCTGAGGCGGGTATCCATTTGGCGGGCGGGCATTCGATTGATTCGCCAGAGCCTATTTTTGGCCTGGCGGTAACTGGCCGAGTAAATCTGGAGCATCTTAAGCAAAACAGCACAGCGAAAGCGGGCAATCAGTTATTTTTAACCAAGCCTATTGGTGTGGGTATTCTCACTACTGCTGAGAAGCAGGGTAAGCTACAGCCTGAGCATGCCCGTCTGGCGGTAGATAATATGATGAAGCTAAATAGCATTGGGGCAGAGCTTGCCAAGATTGATGGGGTAACGGCCATCACCGATGTCACTGGCTTTGGTCTGCTGGGCCATCTCCTAGAGATCTGTCAGGGCAGTGGGTTATCGGCGTCAGTGCAACTTGATGCTGTGCCGCTGTTGGATCCCGCTGTTGTCGATTACCTTAATCAGGGCTGTGTACCCGGTGGCAGTGGCCGCAACTGGGAGAGCATTGGCGGCTCAGTGTCTGGTACTGACGCCCAGAGTCGGACTCTACTCTGTGACCCTCAGACCAGCGGTGGACTATTATTGGCCGTTGAGCCTGAGTCTGCCGAGCAGGTGAGTCATCTATTGCGGGAGGCTGGCTGCTGTTATCAGCCCATTGGCGAACTGGGTCAGGCGGATGGCGACTCTGGCATTCAGGTTATTCCATGAGTCTGCCGCTGATTAATAATTATCGGCAGCTGCTGCTCAATGATATTCCAATGATTGATGTGCGGGCACCGGTGGAGTTTGTGACTGGTGCGCTGCCCTCTGCGACTAATCTGCCGTTGATGACGGATGAGGAGCGCCATCAAGTGGGTCTACGTTATAAAAATAATGGCCAGGAGTCTGCCATTGAGCTGGGCCATCAGCTTGTGAATGGGGAGATCAAGCAACAGCGAGTGGATGCCTGGCAGGCCTTTATGGCCGCTAATCCCAATGGGGTTTTATATTGTGCCCGGGGTGGGTTGCGCTCTCAGTTGACTCAGGAGTGGCTGGCGGAGGCTGGGGTTGAGTGCCCGAAGGTTGAGGGTGGTTACAAATCTCTGCGCGGATTTTTGTATCAATATCTGATGGATTACTGCGCCAACAATATGTTTACTATTGTGTCTGGCATGACCGGCACCGGCAAAACCGAGATTATTCAGGCCCTGCCCACTGGGCTTGATCTTGAGGGCGCGGCCAACCACAAGGGGTCAAGTTTTGGTCGACCTTTGGACGAGCAGCCGGCGCAGATTAATTTTGAGAACCGTATTGCTATTGATCTGCTAAAGGTCGAAGACCAGCACCCCCAGTCGATGGTGGTGCTTGAGGATGAGAGTCGCAATATTGGCGCTCGGCATATTCCCCATTACTTTGCTGATCGCATGGCGACAAGCCAGTTTGTGGTGATTGAGATGGACTTTGAGGAACGGCTTGAACGGCTGTGGCAGGAATATGTGGTGGAGCGCTATTTAAAAACTATGGCATATTTTGGTGCTAATGGTGAGCAGGCGTTTGCGAACTATTTGCGAGAGAGTCTTCTGCGAGTGCAAAAGCGATTAGGCGGTCAACGTACCAAGGAGCTGATGGCCTCTATGGATAATGCTATTGCTATCCAGCATCAGGATAATTTTGCTAGTCACCGCCACTGGTTAAGTCTTATTACCAAAGACTATTACGATCCCATGTACAACTATCAATTGGATAAGAAAAAAGAGCTAGTGGTTTTTAGAGGATCGCGAGAGGCGGTTATTGAATGGTTGAAGCGGGGTTAGAGAGAACCCCATCAGCCAACCGCTTCTAACAACTTATACATCACCAACGCATCCACATTGCCTTCCGAGGGATGATTAAATGCCTTGGGCAAGCGACCTACAATATCAAAACCCAACTTCTGCCACAGCCGCACTGCCCCCACATTAGTCGACGCCACAAAATTAAACTGCATGGCTGTATAACCAAGCTCAATCGCGATCTGCTGAGAGTGCTCACACATAGCAGTGGCCAGCCCAATACCCCGGGCCTCTGCTGCCACCATATAGCCACAATTACACACATGGGCTCCGGGGCCGGCTTGGTTGGTCTTAATATAATAGGTGCCTAAAACCCGGCCGCCCTGCTCAACCACAAAGGTTTTGGCTGGCAGTCCCATCCAAACTCGCCGGGCTTCCTGTTCGCCAATATCGGGACTGTAAGCATAGGTATCACCCGCTGCTGCTATCTGCTTAAAAATTGGCCAGATAGCAGCAAAGTCAGCGTCTTGAGCTTCGCGGATTTGCATCAACGGGGCTGCATTCTCACTGCGCCGTCGAGGCGGATAGTTTCACCATTGAGGTAGCTATTTTCGACCATATGCACAACTAGCTGGCCAAATTCTGAGGGCTCGCCGAGTCGTTTGGGGAAAGGAATAC
>JABJOY010000005.1 GCA_018664075.1 Porticoccaceae bacterium
GGCTCTTGGTGCGGCCGCTTTTGCCGCAGATTTTGCCGCAGCTTTTGGTGCTGGCGCAGCTGTTTCAGCTTGGCTGGTTGTGGCCGCGACAGGGCGCTCGGTGCTGATCTCTACTTTGCTGACCGGCTTGGGCTTATGTCTTGGGTCGTTGCTGGCTCGAACAGCTGGTTCTGCCTCTGACGGTTCCTCAGCCGCTGGCCTGGCCTTGGGTTTTGCTTTGACTTTTGGTTTAGTTTTGGCCTTTGCTTTAGCTTTTGGCTCGGCCATTGCCTTGTCGACTTGGGGTGCGTCAGCGGAGGCAGCTGCTTCTGCGCTTGCTTTTTCAGCCGGAACTGCACTGACTGCAGAGGTTGAATCATTCTCTGGTGTAGGTGCATCCTTCTTTGCCGCCTTTGGCTTTGCCGCTGCTTTGCGCTTTGGTTTTGCTGCTGACTTTTCAGCAGCTTCCTCTGCAGCTGGGCTGGCTATCGGAGCTTCGGCTACTGGTGCTGCGGTATCAACGCTATCTGCTGGGCCTGCAGTGTTGTTAAGCATTTCCTGAGGCACATCCTGACGCTGACGGCGGCGGCGGGGACCTCTGCGCTTATCGTCTGGACGACGTTTTAGTTGATCGCCCTGAGCGGTTTTGGCCTCTGCATTGTTCTCAACTGGTTTGGCATCCTGAGTGGCGTTGTCGACCTTTTTGTTTTGATCGCGACGGTTGTTGCGGCGAGAATCATTATTGCGAGACTCATTGTTGCGAGAGTCATTATTTTTGTTTCGGTTGCTGTTGCCGTTATTGTTATTTCGACCTTCGGCCTGCTTGCCGCTAGACTGATCGTTCTTCCGATTATCGCTGTTGCGATTGTCGTTGCCACGATTGTCATTGTTGCGATTGTTAGAGCGGCGGTTATTGCGGCCGCGATTATTTTGTCCGCCACGATTGCGATTGTTGCGGCTTCTCGCTTTGGGTTTTTCTTCTTCCTCTTTGGCCGGGGTTTCACCAAACATGCTGTCCCACAGGCGTTTTACCAGACCAGGTGTCTTGGGGGTTTCCTCGACGGCCGGGGTAATGGTGGGCGCTGGAGTAGAGGGAACAATAGTTTTTACCGCTGGCTCAGCAAGTGCTTTTACACTGTCTCCAGACTCAGCCACCACTTCAATTTCCGGTTTGCTCAGTTCATGGGCCATCTTGTAGCTAAAGTCAGAGCTGTCTTCATCCTGGGTGCGGATGCGCACCACTTCAAAGTGCGGTGTTTCCATTTCTGTGTTGGGCAACACTGTGACCTGGATTTTGTTGCGCGCTTCAATATCCGAGATTTCCTTGCGTTTTTCATTGAGCAGAAAGGTTGCCACGGGCACAGGCACAATGGCACGAATTTCACGGCTGAATTCTTTCTGTGCTTCTTCCTCTACCAGACGCAAAATAGACAGCGCCAGTGATCTGGTACCGCGAATCGTGCCCTGACCTTTACAGCGCGGACATATTTTGGACATGGTTTCTTCAAGGGAAGGGCGCAGGCGCTGTCGAGACATTTCCAGCAGGCCAAAGCGTGAAATACGCCCAACCTGAACTCTGGCACGGTCAACTACTAGGGCATCGCGCATTTTGTTCTCAACTTCTTTTTGGTGCTTGCTGTTAAGCATATCGATAAAGTCGATAACAATCAGACCACCGACATCGCGCAGGCGCAGCTGTCGTGCAATTTCCTCTGCCGCCTCTTTGTTGGTATTAAATGCGGTCTCTTCAATATCGCCGCCTTTGGTTGCCCGGGCGGAGTTGATATCAATGGAGACCATTGCCTCGGTGACATCAATAACAATTGAGCCGCCAGAAGGCAGTGATACTTCCCGGCAGAATGCCGTCTCGATCTGGTTTTCAATCTGGTAGCGATTAAATAATGGTATTTCGTCCTGATAAAACTTCACCTTGCTGGTGAAGTCAGGCATTACCGTACCAATAAAGGCCGCGGCCAGCGCATAGGCTTCTTCGCTATCGACGATAACTTCACCAACATCCTGGCGCAGGTAGTCGCGAATGGCGCGAACAATAACATTGCTCTCCTGGAACAGAAAGTGAGGTGCTTTGGAACCGTTTGCTTCATCTGTGATCGTGGTCCACAGCTGCAGAAGGTAGTCCAGATCCCATTGCAGTTCTTCTGTGGCACGACCTATGCCCGCGGTTCTGACAATGGCACCCATGCCTTCAGGGATGGTTAAGCCGCGCATAGCTTCACGCAGATCAGCGCGCTCATCTCCTTCAATTCGACGGGAGATTCCCCCGGCGCGAGGGTTGTTGGGCATAAGTACCAGATAGCGACCAGCCAGGCTAATAAAGGTTGTCAGTGCAGCACCTTTGGAGCCACGCTCTTCTTTTTCCACCTGTACCAGAACTTCCTGGCCTTCTTTGATGGCATCTTGAATGCGCACCCGACCACCGTCGGATGAGTTCTTTTTAAAGTACTCTCGGGAAATTTCTTTTAATGGCAGAAAGCCATGGCGCTCAGCTCCGTAGTCGACAAATGCGGCTTCCAGGCTGGGTTCTACTCTGGTGATTTTACCTTTGTAGATATTGGATTTTTTTTGTTCTCTGGTTCTGTTTTCAATGTCCAGATCGTACAGCCGTTGGCCGTCGACCATTGCAACTCGCATTTCTTCTGTGTGCGAGGCGTTAATTAACATGCGTTTCATAGTTCACCTTTACTCGTAATTTAGAGTGAGCAGTAGTGAAATAAGGCGAGGTAAGGGGGTCTTAAAACGAAGGGAGTTACATCTTTCTGTGGCTACCAAAAATATATATAAATGCGACTCAACCTCCTCAGGGCCCTTAATTGCTGGGGTTTGAGGAATGTTGGCTACATCGGCAGCGATGTAATTAAATACTGTTTACGGGTGTTGGTTACCTCTATTTGACCCAGCAATGCTGGTAGTGGACAAATCTTGTAACATTAATAAACAGTATTAATAAAATCTTTCGTTTTGTTATTGGGCGATCACTGATTTCTGACCAGCTTAAAGGACTGTTTAACAAAATGTTGCAGTCGATCCTGGTGCAGTGATGGCTCTAGAACCTGTTTCTAAACCTGTCTTTCACTGGCTGAGCTCACTCAGCTGTTGTCGGTTAACCGCTTCTTTTATGGAGCAGCTAACCATCTATTCTTATCCCGGATTCAATCTTGGGAGCAGTTCAACCTTGGGTGCAGCTTTTTTGTTGTTGGCCAAACCAAGGGACTTCGCGAGTCGCAATATAACAACAAATGCCATTGGCTACAATTGAAAGCGACAAATAAGTTGGGTGAATCTAGCTGTGGTGGTTACAATGGCGCCGTTTTCACTAGCCAACAGTTGTCCTATCTTGTCTGATTCAGAGTCAAAACCAAATTTTAGTAAAGTTACCTTCGTTGAAATTGGGCCGGAGCACGATGGCCAGCGCCTAGACAACTTTCTTATCCGTCATCTTAAAGGTGTACCGAAGTCGCGGATTTATAATCTGCTGCGCAAAGGCGAGGTACGTATTAATAAGGGTCGAGTGAAGCCAGATACCAGAGTGAAAGACGGCGACATGTTGCGTATTGCGCCCATTCGCACGGCGCAGAAGGGTGCAGTGCCAGAGCCTGGTCAGCAGTTAAAGCGCTATCTGGCAGAGAATATCCTGTTTGAAGACGATGGACTGCTGGTGATAAATAAACCTAGTGGCCTGGCTGTCCATGGCGGCAGTGGTATTAGCCTGGGGGCTATTGAGGCGCTGCGAACAGAGCGGCCTGAGCAGCGTTTCCTGGAGCTTGTGCATCGCCTTGATCGAGAGACCAGTGGTTGTCTGATGCTGGCTAAGAAGCGCTCGGTGCTGCTGGCACTACAGCAAGCCATGCAGCGCAATCAAGTAGAAAAACGCTATAAAGCTCTGGTTAAAGGTCAGTGGCCCAAGGGCAAGGCAACTATTAATGCGCCACTGCGCAAAAATACATTGTCTGGTGGTGAGCGGGTTGTCAGGGTGGATGCTGAAGGCAAGCCCTCAGTGACCCATTTTAAGATTGCCCAGCGGTTTAAACAGGCAACCCTGCTGGACATTAAGCTGGAGACAGGGCGTACCCACCAGATCAGGGTGCACTGTCAGTTTTCTGGTCAACCCATAGCTGGTGACCCCAAGTATGGTGAGGGTCCGTTTAATGAGAGCCTTAAAGACTCTGGTTTAAAGCGTCTGTTTCTGCACGCCAGCAATTTGCGGTTTAGACATCCGCTTTCAGGTGACTGGGTAGAGATCGAGGCGCCATTGCCGAAGGATCTGGATTCAGTGCTGGGCAAGTTGTTGTAATGGAATGACGGACAAAGGCTCTACAGTGGTTAAAGGCTCTACCAAACTAATTGTTTTTGACTGGGACGGCACTCTGTCTGATTCTGTGTCGCGGATTGTCAGCTGTATTCAGCTAGCAGCGGCAGATCATCAAATGCTAGCACCGACATTTGATCAGGCCAAGGATATTATTGGTCTTGGGCTGCGGGAAGCGATTGGGCAGTTATTCCCCGATGCTGAGGAGGCTTTGGTTGAGGAATTTTCCCTTAGCTACTCAGCCCATTATCGCAGCCAGGACAGCAACCCCTGTGATTTCTTTCCCAATGTACTGGATACCTTGCAGCAGCTGAGGGATCAGGACTATCTGCTGGCGGTAGCCACTGGTAAGAGCCGGGCCGGTTTGGATAGGGTACTGGGAGCTACCGGGTTGGCTGAACTGTTTCATGGTTCACGCTGCGCGGATGAGACTGCTTCCAAACCTCAACCCTTGATGCTGGAGCAGCTATTACAGGAGTTTAATTTGCAGCCACAGCAAGCCCTGATGGTTGGCGATACCGAGTTTGATATGGAAATGGCGGTCAATGCTGCCATGCCAAGGCTCGGGGTGTCCTATGGTGCCCATCATGCCAACCGATTACAGCGCTATCAGCCAATCGCCTGTATCGACCATTTTGCAGAGATAATTAACCTGCTGTAATCCACAGCTCAGGGTATCTTGATATCCCATTCGCCGAGTATAGAACAGAGATCAATCAGTGGCAGACCTACCAGAGAACTGGGGTCATTGCTATTGACGGCGGCAAACAGGCTGATCCCCAGAGCTTCTGCTTTAAAGCTGCCCGCGCAGTCGTACGGCTGGTCTGCAATAAGGTAATCTTCTATCTGCTGTGCGCTCAGAGTTCTAAAGCAGACCTCTGCGCTGTTGACCCTGGATTGCTGAGTCAGTTTTCCCTGATTGATTTGAGCAACACTGATACCACAGTGAAATAAAACAGTGCGGCCAGACTGGGCGCTGAGCTGAGCCACAGCTCGTTGATGATTGCCGGGCTTACCCAGGATTGCTCCATCGAGTTCCTCGACCTGATCTGCTCCTATCACAATCGCCTGAGGATAGTCCCAGGCAATTCGTTGTGCCTTTTCTTCCGCCAGCCGCTGGGCCATGGCGATTGCAGTTTCTCCCGGTAATGGGCTTTCATCGATATCCGGCGCTGCGCAGGTGAATTCTATGCCCAGGCGCTGCAGAAGCATTTTTTTATAGGGAGAGGAAGAGGCGAGTATTATTGGCTGCATAGGACTGATTATACGTTAACTTGGGGTTGGTTTTAGCGCTTCTGTGGTGCTGTCCGGTTGGATAATTATTTCAGGGCCGACAATAGCCTAGTCTGGCTGGTGTAATAAGGCCTCAAGCCCTGTATTTTACGCAATTTTCTTTGACAGATCATGGTCTTGACCCTATGATGCGCGCCTAACTGGGTACCACCGTAATTATGCCGCTGCCAACTCATATAGATCCGCGCAAACTGGCACTTCAGGGTAATGTCCTTGAAGGCACCGTAAATGTTGGAGATCTGCCAAGGTTGGAATCTTCAGTGAATTCGGTTTGCGGTCCGTTAGAAGCTAAGGTGCAGTTTGGGCTCGATGAGTCCAGAGCCAAGATTGTTAACGGCGACGCCAGGGTATCTGTAGAGACAATTTGTCAGCGCTGTCTGGATCCACTGGTGGTGGAGTTAACGGCGGAGTTTGCGGTTCAGGTGATCTGGTCGGAGGACCATATTAACCGTGTCGCGGCAAACTATGAGCCCTGGCTTGTGCTGGACAAAATGGCAAACCTCAATGAGTTGCTTGAGGACGAGATTTTATTGGCTTTGCCGCTAGTCAATTACCACGTTGTTGGTGAATGTACTGGCGATACCTTTTTAGAAGAGGTCGAAGCTGTTGGTGATGAGATTGTCCCCGACAATCCATTTAACGTTTTGCTGCAGTTGAAGAAGTAATACAACTGCTGAATATTTTTACATAGGAGTAATCTATGGCTGTTCAAAAGAGTCGTAAAACCCGATCTAAACGTGGCATGCGCCGTTCACATGATGCACTGACCGCAGCAACTGTTTCTGTTGATGCTGTTAGCGGCGAGAAGCACCTGCGTCACAATGTGACTGCGGATGGCTTTTACCGTGGCCGCAAAGTCATTGAGACCAACGCCGACTAACTGAAAGATTTTCTTGGCAAATTCTATCAGAATTGCCGTTGACGCTATGGGTGGGGATTCAGGTCCCCGCACCGTAGTGGCCGCGCTAGTCAAATCGCTTCACAAACACCCCACAGTCTCTGCGCTGTTGTTTGGTGACCAGCAATGCCTGCAGGATGAACTCAGTCTCTGCAATGATCAGTCCCTTTTATCCAGAATTGATGTCTGCCATTCCCCGAATTTTGTAGCCGGCACCGACCAGCCCTCAGTGGCGCTGCGGCGCAGACGTGATACCTCTATGGGTATGGCCCTCAGAGCTGTGGCTGATGACCGTGCCAGCGCCTGTATTAGCAGTGGCAATACTGGCATATTGATGGCTCTGGGAATGCTTGAGCTAAAAACCCTGCCAGGTATTGCTAGGCCGGCTATTTGTGCAACATTGCCCACCAGTCAGGGGCATTCATATATTCTTGATCTAGGTGCCAATCTTGACTGCTCGGCGCAACAGTTAGTGGAATTCGCACTGCTTGGGTCATTGACTGCACAGGCACTGGATGGGCTGGCGTCACCCCAGGTGCGGTTGCTCAATGTTGGCGAGGAAGTCAGCAAGGGCAGCGAGGTGATCAAGACAACCGCAGAGCTGCTCAGCCATGAACCGCTGATTAACTATGCCGGGTTTGTTGAGGGTGACGGTATCTTTAAGGGGCTTGCGGATGTTGTGGTCTGTGATGGATTCACTGGCAATGTGGCTCTTAAATCCAGTGAAGGGGTGGCCAGAATGATAGGCGACATGATCCGCGAGTCAATGGGCAGCAGTTGGCTGAGTCGGTTGCTGTCATTGTTTATGGCGGGCACCTTTAGAGATCTGCGGTGCAGGCTGGATCCTGCGGTTTACAACGGCGCTTATTTGCTGGGTTTAACGCGAGTCGTGGTGAAAAGTCATGGTGGCGCTGACGAGCAGGCCTTTGGCTATGCCCTGGATGTGGCTATAGAAGCAGCTAAACGCAATCTTCCTGAGGTTTTGTCACCTATACTTCAGGCTAAATATCAGCAACATTAATATAGAGGACCTATGGAAAAGAGTAACCTGGCATTTGTATTTCCCGGACAGGGATCCCAGAGGATTGGCATGTTGTCAGAATTGGCGGCGGCCAACCCCCTTGTCGAATCAACTTTCGATGAGGCGTCTGAGGCACTGGGCTATGATCTGTGGACCATGACTCAGCAGGGTGAGCAAGAGGATATCAACCTCACCGAGCGCACCCAGCCAATGTTACTCACCAGCAGTGTTGCCATCTGGCGTCTGTGGAATGATAAAGCCGGGCCAATGCCAGCCCAGATGGCTGGGCACAGCCTTGGAGAATGGTCGGCTCTGGTTTGCGCCGGTGTGGTTGATTTTGTCGATGCAGTAAAAATTGTCCGGGCGCGGGGCGCCTATATGCAAGAGGCTGTGCCTGTCGGAGTAGGCGCTATGGCGGCTATTCTGGGTCTGGATGATCAAATTATTATTGATGCCTGTGAGTCGGCTCGAGAGGATGAGGTGGTAGATGCTGTTAACTACAATGCGCCCGGGCAGGTGGTTATTGCTGGGTCCGCTGCTGCGGTGGATCGCGCCATTGATATCTGCAAGCAAGCCGGTGCCAAGCGCGCTATGGCGCTGCCTGTTAGTGCACCATTCCATACCTCTTTAATGAAGCCGGCGGCAGATCGGCTCGCTGAGCTGGTTGAGGGTACCCAGTTTAATTCTCCGCAGATTCCGGTGATACACAATGTTAACGGGATGACGGAGACTGACCCAGCGTCTATTCAGGCATTGATGTTGGAGCAGATTTACAAGCCAGTGATGTGGGTTGACTGCATTACCGGGCTAAAGCAGCGCGGTGCAAACCTGTTTGTTGAATGTGGCCCTGGCAGGGTACTCAATGGTCTAACCAAGCGCATTGATAGGGATTTAACCTCATTGTCCACCGATGACGTGGCCAGTCTGGACAACGCATTAACCTCAGTTTAAAAATAATTTAAGGAGTACAGAATGACTGCAGAACAAAAGGTAGCTTTGGTAACTGGCGCAAGCCGTGGTATAGGCGCAGCCATTGCCGACAACCTGGGTGCTGAGGGGATTGTTGTGGTAGGTACAGCGACGACAGAAGCCGGTGCTGAGAAAATCAGCCAGCGCTTTGCCGACAACAATATTGTTGGGCGGGGCATGGTTCTGAATGTGACTGATGCCGACTCTATCAATGATGTGCTGACAGCCATAGGGGAAGAGTTTGGTGCGCCGACTATATTGGTCAATAACGCCGGTATCACTAAAGATAATATTTTAATGCGCATGAAGGAAGATGAATGGATGGATGTAGTGGATACCAACCTCACCGCAGTCTTTCGACTGGCTAAAGCCTGTGTGCGGCCAATGACCAAGGCACGCTGGGGCCGCATTATCAATATTAGCTCGGTGGTGGGCTCTATGGGCAATGGTGGGCAGAGCAACTACTCAGCGACCAAGGCTGGTGTGGAGGGCTTTTCCAGGGCTCTGGCCAAGGAATTGGGATCAAGAAGTATTACGGTTAATGCAGTGGCCCCCGGTTTTATTGCCACAGATATGACTAAAGATCTTCCCGAGGCCAATAAAGAGGCTATGCTTAGTCAGATTCCCTTGGCTCGTTTGGGTAACCCGGATGAGATCGCTGCAGTGGTCAATTTTCTGGTTTCTGAGGCCGCTGGCTACATAACCGGGGAAACAATCCATGTAAATGGCGGTATGTATATGTCCTAAGTAATTGATTTTTATGGCATAACAGGGTTTTTTTCATAGGGCACTAGCATTTTAGTATTTGTAAGGTAAAATGCGCGCCAAGAAAACACAGATTAAGGTTATTTGAGCTCGCAGAGCTTGGTAACAAGACAGACATCAGATCCCCAATAGGAGCGGAAGCACGATGAGCAATATTCAAGAGCGCGTTATCAAAATGGTTGCAGAGCAGCTTGGTGTAAAAGAAGACGAGGTACAGGTAACTTCTTCTTTTGTAGAAGACCTGGGTGCTGACTCACTGGATACAGTTGAGTTGATTATGGCTCTGGAAGAGGAATTCGATGCAGAGATTCCTGATGAAGAAGCCGAAAAAATTGCTACTGTTCAGGATGCAATTACCTATATTTCTGCCAACGGTTAAGTCTAGCTGGCAGGTCAAAACCGCTCCTTTTGGGGCGGTTTTTTTATGGGCGGTACTTTTGTGGCAAAGGTTTGACATAATGCAGCCTTTAACCGGGCGACGACGAACAGACGGCCTCTATGCAGCAGACAAAATTTTATTACAGTATCAATGGTGAGATCAGCGCTGGCGAACAGGCGGAGAGTCTGCCTCAGGATCGCGGGCTGAACTATGGCCATGGCCTGTTTGAGTCTATGGCGCTGCACTCTGCCCAGGTGCCGCTTTTGCAGCAACATCTACAGCGGCTCTATCAAGATGCCCCCAAGCTTGGCATTAGTCTGGAAGCTGGCTCAGTGGAAGCCTGTCTCGAACCCTTTATAGTAGCACTGCTAAATGGTGGACTGGAGACCGCAGTGATCAAGATAATGGTCACTGCGGGCACAGGAGGGCGGGGCTACCAGAGCCCGGTGCCCGTTAAACCCAGGATAATCTGTCTCTGCGTGCCTATGCCTGAGGATATAAAAACACAGCAGAGCGAGGGCGTCAGGCTGTGGCACTGTGACTACAGGCTGCCAATTAACCCGGCTCTCGCCGGGATCAAGCATTTAAACCGACTGGATCAGGTGCTGGCGCGCAATGAGTGGCAGTCTTCAGAGTTTGCCGATGGTCTGATGTTTACCGCGGACAATCATCTTATAGAAGCCGTCTCGGCCAATATTTTTATCAATACAGTCACTGGTTGGGCGACCCCATCCCTAGATGATGCCGGGGTTAATGGGGTGATGCGCAAGCTGCTGCTGGAGCAGATTTTTGCCGAGCTTGAAATCCCTGTTGAGAGTCGCACCATAAGTGACGAGGAACTGAATGATTGCACAGAGATATTTATCTGCAATTCAATCAGGGGTCTGTTGCCGGTCCTGGCTGTCAGGGGCTCGAGTCACGAATTTAATCTGAATCTGGCTATCGGTGCTGAGACAAAAATGCTTCAATCTTGCCTCAGAGATAACTATGTTGGCTTTTAATGATTAGGACCATCTTTCGTATTGCAGGTCTATTTGCTGTGCTGCTGGTTATTGGCGCGCTGTGGCTGTTTAGTTCGGTGCAGAGCCATTTAGATGCCCCGGTTGACCTGCATCAGCAGAGCCTGGATAAACAGGGGCAGTTGATCTGGACAGTGCCCCGGGGCAGTAATCTCGGGCAAATTAACCGGCAGCTTTTTGCCCGTGAGATTCTGTCTCACCCCAAAATCATGTCGGCCTATGCAAAATTAACTGACCGCACTTCGATTCAGGCAGGCAGCTATTGGATAAGCGCTGAGGACAGCGCCCGCACATTGTTGGACAAGTTTAATCGCGGCGAGGTTATTCGCTATCAAATCACCTTTCCCGAAGGTTGGTCATTTAAGCAATGGCTTGGCCATCTGGCGACCCAGCCCCAGTTTGCAGAGGTAACCGAAAGTACTGTGGCGCAGTTATTGTCTGCGGCAGATATTGATGTGGACCATCCCGAGGGTTGGTTTTTTCCGGATACCTATACTTATACTGGTACAGATTCTGTGGTGGATATTCTGCGTCAGGCCCACAGCAAAATGAAAACAGTACTCGATGATGCCTGGGAGGAGCGCGATTTTGGGCTGCCCTACAACTCTGCTTACGAAGCATTGATTATGGCGTCGATTATTGAAAAGGAGACCGGGCTGGCGGAAGAGCGGGATGCCATTGCCGGTGTCTTTGTGCGGCGCCTGAATTTGGGTATGCGCCTGCAGACAGATCCCACAGTGATTTACGGTATGGGGGATAGTTACCAGGGCAATATCCGCCGTTCGGATTTAAAGCGGCGGACCCCTTACAATACGTACAGAATAAAAGGCCTGCCGCCGACGCCTATTGCCATGCCAAGCGCTGCGGCCATTAATGCGGCCGTTCATCCCCTGAGCGGTTCTAGCCTATACTTTGTAGCGCGAGGGGATGGTGGCCATTATTTCTCTGATAGTCTTGAGGAACATCTTCGTGCTGTTAAGCAGTATCAGATTAAAAACAGGGTGCAAAACTACCAGTCAGCACCACCAACGGACTAGAAGCAGGATCCAGATGCGCGGCAAATTTATTACTATTGAAGGCACGGAAGGGGTAGGCAAGACCACCAATATCCAGTTTATACAAAACTGGATGCAGGCCAAGAAATTACCTTTTGTTGCCACCAGAGAGCCCGGCGGTACGCCTTTGGCTGAGCAGATCCGTGATCTGCTGTTGTCCCCCAGAGACGAACTGGTCTGTGATACTGCTGAATTATTACTGATGTTTGCCGGTCGGGCCCAGCATCTCCATCAGGTGATTGAACCCAGCCTTGAAGAGGGCGCCTGGGTACTCTGCGACCGCTTTACCGATGCCACATACGCCTACCAGGGTGCTGGCCGCAATATGCGTGACGACCTTATTGCCGAGCTTGAAATGATAGTCCAGGGAAGCTTGCGTCCTGATCTGACACTGATTCTTGATATTCCAGTCGAACTGGGTTTGAAACGGGCCAGCGACCGCAGCGAGCCAGATCGCTTTGAGCTTGAGCAAACTGAATTTTTTGAGCTGGTACGCAATGGCTATCTGAAGATTGCCGAGCAAAATCCCGATCGCTGTGTGGTGATTGATGCGTCGCAACCTCTGGCCGACGTGCAGCGGGATATAAATATCGCTCTTGAAGCCTTCTGGTTTTCCTCCGAGGAATCAGGTTAATGGATCTGGACTCAGACCAGATTGCTCTGGCCCTCCCTCTGCCCTGGCAGGAGCAATTGTGGCAGCGCTTTAATCAGCGCCTTGAGCAGGGCAGGTTGCCCCATGGGGTTATGCTGTCAGGCCCATCTGGCATAGGTGTTGAACGGCTGGCCACAGCATTTTCTCAGCGCCTGTTATGCAATGCCGAAATGAGCAAGTATGCATGCGGCTCCTGTAAAGGTTGTAAGTTGCTGATGGCAGGTACTCATCCGGATCTTTCAATTCTTGAGCCTGCAGATGTGGGCAAGGGTATTCTAATTGACTCAGTGCGTAATTTGACGGCCAGACTGGGTAAAACCGCTCAGCAGGGGGGCTGGAAAGTTGCCCTGATCAGTCCGGCAGAAGCCATGAATGAAAGTTCCTGCAATGCATTGCTCAAAAGCCTTGAGGAGCCCCAGTCTAAAACCCTGTTAATTCTTGTATCACATAGAGCCAGTCTGGTGCCTGCAACCATTCGCAGTCGCTGTCAGATTGATCATTTGTCGGTGCCGGATCTGCAGGTTGCTCGTCAATGGCTGATTGAGGTTGCCGGAGAGCAGCAGGCGGTTGACCAGTCTCTGGAGTTAGCCGGGGGCAAGCCACTGCTGGCACTGGAATATATGCAGAGTGACAGCATCGAACAGCGGCACATGTTTGAGCAGCTGGTGGACAATATTCGCCTTGGGGACTTGTCGCCAATGAGCGCAGCCCAGCAGGTGCAAAAGCTTAACAGTGATCAGATGCTCGACTGGTTTATGCATTACTTGCACCGCCTGGTTACAGGAGAGATGCAAAACAGTCTCAACCCTGCATTGTTTGAGTTTGGTGATCAGCTGCGCAAGGCGCGGGGCTGGGCGTTGTCCGGGTCCAATATCAATCCACAGTTGATGTGGGAGGGTTTATTTATGGACTGGCTAAAGGTATTCCGTTCCCCTAGATAGGCCGAACGGCGCAGTCTGTGCTAGGCTCTGGTCAGGATGCTGTGTTTTATAAGGAAGTTTGCAGGGAGAGGTATTGCTTATGGCAGGCAAGAAAGGATTTGGCGGTGGCAGTGGCGGTATTTTGGCCTTGGAGATTAAAGATGAGGCCGAGCTATACGAGCACTACATGTCTTTTGTAAGTGGCGGAGGTCTGTTTGTCCCCACCAAAAAAAGTCATGAGTTGGGTGATGATATTTTTTTTCTGTTGACCATCTACCTGAGCAACGAGCCTATTCCCATGACCGGTAAAGTGGTTTGGGTGACCCATAGTGGTTCGGGCAGTTCAAAGCGGGAGGGTGTTGGTGTGCAGTTCACCGACGAGCAGGCCGATCTGAAGATACAGATTGAACAGGTGCTGACCGGTATGGTGCAGTCCCATCAGCCCACATTGACCATGTGATAGAGCCACAGCGGTCCAGTGGTTACGGCTTTAAATAATTAAATAACAGGCGCGTTATAAATCATGTTGGTAGATTCTCATTGCCACCTGGATCATCTGGATTTAACAGATAGAGAAGGTGGCCTCAGTGCCGTATTGGCCGATGCCAATGCCCGGGGCATTACTCAGTTTCTCTCAGTTGCAGTAGATCTAAAAAGCTCCGCCTCTCTGGTGGACCTTACCGCACAGCACAGCAATATATACTCCTCGGTGGGTGTGCATCCGTTGCAAAAAGTGGATCAGCCTGTGCCCACCGTGGAGCAGTTGCTCAGTCTGGCGGAGGCGCCCAATGTAGTGGCTATAGGTGAAACCGGGCTGGATAATTTCTACAGCGCAGATACCCATCAATGGCAGCGGGATAGTTTTATCAATCACCTGCGGGCCAGCCAGCAATGTGATAAACCGATTATTATCCATACCAGAGATGCTCGAGAAGAGACCATTGACCTGCTGCGTCAGTACCCTCTGTCAGCTGGTGGGGTGATGCACTGTTTCACTGAGACCTGGGAGATGGCTGAGGCAGCCATGGAACTGGGTTTCTATATTTCGTTTTCCGGTATTGTGACCTTCAATAGTGCCGCAGATTTACGTGATGTTGTTCGCCGCGTGCCCCTGGAAAGATTGCTGGTAGAGACTGACTCTCCCTGGCTGGCGCCAGTGCCTTATCGGGGCCGCCAGAATGAACCCCAATATGTGCTTGAAGTGGCAAAGACTGTGGCTGATTTAAAGGGTATTAGTATTGAACAATTAGCCGAAATTACCACGCAAAATTTCCTCCGATTGTTTAGAATACCAGCTCTTAAAGCCGAAGCTTAGAAAACACAGTCCCAAGATCAGTATTGAGTAATTATTATGACCGACCCAGCAGCTACTGAATCACAGTTTATTATTCGTACATTTCCCGTTGGGCCCCTTGGCTGCAACTGCTCTGTTATTGGCGATCGGTTGTCGGGGCGGGCGCTGGTAGTTGATCCGGGTGGTAATGCCGAGCAGATACTGGCGCTGCTCAATGAATTAAATTTAAAGGCAGTGGCGATTATCCACACCCATGCTCACTTGGATCATATTCTTGCCGCCGGCGAGATTAAAAATGCGACTGGGGCACCGATCTACCTCCATGAGGGGGATCAGTTTCTGTGGGACATGGTTGAAGAGCAATGTGCTCGCTTTGGTGTGCCCCCGGTCAAACTGCCGGACCCGGACCATTATTTGCAAGATGATCATGATCTGGGTTGCTGCGGCGGTGTGGCTATTCACACCCCGGGGCACACACCTGGATCAATCAGCTTTTGGTTTGAAGAATACAAAACATTGATTGCCGGAGACACTTTGTTCCAGGGCAGTATTGGCCGCACTGATTTGCCCGGCGGCAACTTTGATCAAATTATTGCCTCGATCAAAGAGCGTATTTACAGTCTCGATGATGAGGCCGTTGTGGTGACAGGGCATGGCCCCAATACCAGCATCGGCTATGAAAAAATGTCCAATGGTTTTATCCGCGCATAGGGAATAACAATGAAACATCAATTAGCAACCATGCTGAAACTGCAGTCTGAGATGAACACCAAGGTTCATGCCGACTGGCGACAGCAAAATTTTGAATGGTATAGGGCCATCTGGATTGAATGTGCCGAGCTACTGGATCATTACGGCTGGAAGTGGTGGAAAAAACAAACCCCGGATGTGGATCAGATAGCCCTTGAGCTGGTTGATATCTGGCATTTTGGACTGAGTATTTTACTGCTGTCCGATGACAGCGTTGAAAGCATTAGCGACAGAGTTATCTCTGGCTTTGATGGGCAGACTGGCACTGGTGATTTTGCGGTGGATCTGGAGCAGTTTACCGCTGCAACACTGGTCAATAAGGACTTTGATATTGGCGGTTTTGCTCGCTTGATGGACGGCATCAATATGGATTTTGAAACACTCTATGTCGGCTACGTGGGCAAAAATGTATTGAATTTCTTTCGTCAGGATAATGGTTATCAGGACGGCAGCTACCACAAGCAATGGGGTGGCAAAGAGGACAATGAGCATCTGGTAGATATTGTTGCTCAGCTGGACAGTTCTTCCGCTACCTTTTCCGATGAGCTATATACTCAGATGAAGACTGTTTACCAGAAACTTACCGGGTAAATATTAGGCCAATCAATAACCTCTATAGGCCGCGGCATTGATGCAATTTTCTGCTGCGGCACTATAATGTCCGCCTCACTGATCCTCAGAGATCCAAACTTTATTTTTAACGACCAGATTTACGGAGATACATTGTGACTTCACCAGTTCGCGTTACCGTTACAGGCGCAGCAGGACAAATTAGTTATTCCCTGTTGTTTCGCATCGCCGCCGGCGAGATGCTTGGCCCCAACCAGCCTGTTATTTTACAGATGCTGGAAATTACACCTGCCCTTGAGGCGTTAAAAGGTGTGGCTATGGAATTGGAAGACTGTGCATTTCCACTGCTGGCAGGCATGGTTTGTACCGATGATGCAGCGGTTGCATTCAAGGACTCTGACTACGCTCTGCTGGTCGGTGCCCGGCCCCGCGGTCCCGGTATGGAGCGCAAGGACCTTCTGGAGGCCAATGCTGCTATCTTCTCGGCCCAGGGTAAGGCCCTGAATGACAACGCCAGCAAAGACATTAAAGTACTGGTTGTGGGCAACCCCGCCAACACCAACTCATTGATTGCCCAGCGCAATGCGCCGGATATCAACCCTCGCCAATTTACGGCTATGACCCGTCTGGATCACAATCGCGCCATGAGCCAGATTGCCAACAAGACCGGCAGCACGATTAACGATGTTACCCATATGACTATCTGGGGCAATCATTCCGCGACCCAGTATCCGGATCTTCACGAAGCCAAGGTCAATGGTCAGGCGGCAATCGGTATGGTTGACCAAACCTGGTACGAAGATGACTTTATTCCTACAGTTCAGCAGCGCGGCGCAGCCATTATTAATGCACGTGGTGCTTCCAGTGCAGCCTCGGCGGCCAATGCTGCTATCGCACATATGCGCAGCTGGGCTCTGGGCACGGCAGAGGGCGACTGGGTCAGCATGGGTGTTTACAGCGATGGCAGCTATGGTATTGCTGAAGGCCTGATCTATTCATTCCCCTGTGTCTGCAAAGATGGCGACTGGGAAATTGTTCAGGGTCTGGAAATCAATGATTTCTCTCGCGCCAAGATGACAGCCACTGAAACCGAGCTGGCTGAAGAGCGGGATGCAGTGCAGCATCTGCTGCCCTAAGCTCTAAACCAGTCTGGTTATATAGGCTAAAAAGACCACTGAGCCCAGCTGAGTGGTCTTTTTTTGTGCAGACAAAAATAAACCAAGGTTTCAATGGCAGTGCTCTGGAAAAATTTGCTAAAGTACGCGGCCAGCTCAATGAAACAAACCTAAGGAGAAGTCAGTGGCATTTGCTCAAGTCGGGAAAGTCGCTCCGGCCTTTTCACTCTTTGATCAAAGAGGGAACAAGGTTAGTCTGAAACAGTTTCGAGACAGCAAAAATGTGGTGCTTTATTTCTACCCCAAAGCCATGACCCCTGGTTGCACTGTACAAGCCTGTGGTATTCGCGATAGCAAAGCCGAGTTTGAAACACTGGATACAGTGGTGCTGGCGGTAAGCCCTGACTCTGTCGACCGGCTGGTAAAGTTTGAGGATAAGCAGGAACTGAACTTTACGCTGCTCTCTGATGAAGACCATGCGATCACTGATAAATACGGTGCCTGGGGCCTAAAGAAATTTATGGGCCGCGAGTTTATGGGCGTGCTGCGTTCAACATTTATTATTGGCAAAGATGGTCGCATTGCCTATGTGATGGAGAAGGTTAAAACCAAGACTCATCACGAAGACGCCCTCAATTGGGTCAAAGAAAATCTCAGTTAAAATTTAATTAGTCTAAGGAAGTTTATTCATGTTATTTATTTCAAGTGCTTATGCTCAGTCAGCCGGTGCTCAGGAAGCAAACCCAATGGTCACTCTGGTGATGTTTGGTGGCCTGTTTTTGTTTATGTACTTTTTAATTATTCGCCCACAGCGCAAGCGTCAAAAAGAGCACACAGATCTGGTGAGTGCACTGGGCAAAGGTGATGAAGTGGTAATGACCAGTGGTATGCTCGGCAAAATCACCAAGATTGAAGGCGACTATGTAGTGCTTGAAGTCAATAACAACCTTGAGCTTAAGTTCCAGAAAGTGGCAGTGCATGCGGTACTTCCAAAAGGCACTATCAAGGCTATCTAGTCTGAGCAGATTTGCTCCGGTCATTTCGATGGTTAACTACCCAGAACGTCTGAGTTTAGCGCAGACACCGACTCCACTGCTGCCTCTGGCGCGTCTGTCAAAGCAGCTGGGTGGGCCCAGACTCTGGGTCAAGCGGGATGACTTAACTGGCTCGGCCAGTTCTGGCAACAAGGTGCGCAAACTCGAGTTTCTCTTGGCCGAGGCCGTGGCTCAGGGTTGCGACACCATTATCACTTCCGGCGGGGTTCAGTCTAACCACTGTCGTGCTGTTGCTGTTTTGGGTGCTCAGCTGGGGCTTAAAGTACATCTGTTACTGCGCTCTGATATCCCCCCCGAGCCTGTGGGCAATCTGTTTCTCGATCAACTGGCCGGTGCGACTATCAGTCATTACAGCGTTGCCCAGTTCCGTGATCTGGATGGGCTGTTTCAGCATTGGGTTGACCATTATCAGCAGCAGGGTCGCAAGTCCTATTCTATTCCTACCGGTGGCAGCAATGGCACTGGAACCTGGGGCTATATAGCTGCGGCTGAAGAGCTGGCTGCTGACTTTGCCGCTGAAAATATAGATCCCTACGCCGTGGTTCATGCCACTGGTTCTGGCGGTACTCAGGCGGGACTGATACTGGGGTTTTATCTGCATCAGGTGGACTGCAAGGTGATTAGCTACGCAGTCTGTGATGACGAGGCCTACTTTGCCGCTAAGGTGAGCGATGATTTAACCCAGTGGCAGAGCAAATATTCGCCCCACACAGACCTGTCTGCTCTGGTACCTCACACCAATGCTGGCTATGTGGGTCCTGCCTATGGGGTTGCGCCGCCAGAGGTGTTGGATACGATTAAATATGTCGCTGCCCTAGAGGGGCTTATTCTCGACCCTGTATACACTGGCAAAGCTTTCCATGGCTTAATAGAAGATATTAAAAAAGGTGTCTTTGCTGAGCAGCATGACCGGGATATTGTGTTTTTGCACACCGGCGGTATTTTTGGCTTATTCGCCCAACAACAGAAAATGGGTTACTAGAAAAATAATAAGAGGTAGGTATGTTTGAACAGCTGGTTTTAACGGTTTATGGCATTGTCTGGGGGCCAGTGATGCTGCTCCTGCTATTGGGCACTGGTATCTTTTTAACCATAGGCCTGAAAGGGATGACCATCCGCCGTATCCCCTATGCTTTTAAGCAGCTACTAAAAGGCCGAAAAGGCTCTGGTGAAGGGGAAGTCAGTCCGTTTAATGCATTGATGACCTCGCTCTCATCCACAGTGGGTACAGGTAATATTGCCGGCGTGGCCACAGCGATTACTCTGGGCGGACCTGGGGCGCTGTTCTGGATGTGGTGCACAGCACTGGTCGGCATGGCCACTAAATTTGCCGAGGCGGTACTGGCGGTCAACTATCGTGAAACCGATAGCCTAGGTAAAAAGGTCGGCGGACCCATGTACTACATTAAAAATGGTCTGGGTAATAACTGGAAGTGGCTGGGCATTCTGTTTGCTATCTTTGGCTCCCTGGCCGGTTTTGGCCTGGCTAACACGGTACAGTCCCATGAGGTTTCCCGGGTGCTGGCAGAAAACTATCATATTCCCTCCCACTACAGCGGCCTGGTAATGGCATTACTGGTGGGCATGGTGTTGCTGGGAGGCATCAAACGTATTGCCTCGGTAGCAGGCAAGCTGGTGCCATTGATGACCATTGTCTATGTGATTTCTACTTTCCTCCTTCTGCTGAGTTTTTATGAAGCTATCCCTGGCGCCATTGCCCTGATTGTCGACAGTGCCTTCAATGGTACCGCGGCTACTGGCGGTTTTGCCGGAGCGGCAATGATTGCTGGTTTGAGAGCTGGTGTGGCACGAGGTATTTTTTCCAATGAATCTGGCCTTGGCTCTGCGCCTATTGCCCATGCAGCGGCGGAGACTGATAGTCCAGTGCGGCAGGGCACCATTGCCATGCTGGGTACATTTATCGATACCCTGGTTATTTGCACCATGACTGGTCTGGTGCTGGTGGCGTCCGGGGCCTGGAGTGGCGATCTGGTTGGGGCCAATATGACACGCAGTGTATTTACTGAGGGTCTGCCTTTTGGCGACACCATATTCACATTGTCACTGGTGCTATTTGCCTTTACCACTATGCTTGGCTGGAGCTACTACGGTGAGCGCTGTGCCGAGTTCTTGCTAGGCCCCAAAGTGATTACGCCGTTTAGAATTCTGTGGGTGGTGGGTATCTATACTGGTACTCAGATGGAAGGTGGGATTGTGTGGAAACTGGCGGATATCCTCAATGGCATGATGGCATTCCCCAACTTGATTGCGCTGCTGTTCCTTTCGCCAGTTGTATTTGCTCTGACCAAGGAGTATTTTGCTGACGAAGAGGACGCGGCGGTTGCTGCAAAAGAGAGCTAAACCCCATGGCTAAAAAAAGTGCTGGGCCAAAATTAGTTATAGCCATATCGAGCACCGCATTGTTCGATATGCGCGAGAGCCATAGCATCTTTGAAAATGAGGGTGTGGCTGCCTATGCCCAATATCAGCGAGAGCATGAGGACGATATTCTTGAACCGGGCGAAGCCTTTCCCCTGGCCTCCAAATTACTGCGTATTAATGAGAAGCTCGGCGGTGAGCCCAGCGTAGAAATTATTCTACTGTCGCGAAATTCTGCGGACACCGGTTTGCGGGTATTTAACTCCATTGCCCATCATGGGCTGAACATTTCCCGCGCTGCTTTCTCCGGGGGCAACAGTCCCTATAGATATGTATCTGCATTTGCCTGCCACCTGTTTCTGTCCACCCATGCAGAAGATGTGCGCAGTGCCCTGGACAGTGGCATGGCGGCAGCTACTCTGTTGCCATCCCAGAGTGGCCCCAGTCAGTCTGATGAGCTGCGCTTTGCCTTTGATGGGGATGCTGTGCTGTTTTCAGATGCCTCGGAGCGGATCTTTAAGGAGCGCGGACTGGATGCGTTTACTGAGAATGAGAAAGCGTCGGCCCACGAGCCCATGGATCCGGGCCCCTTTAAAGACTTTCTTCAGGCACTGCATGCGCTGCAGTCAGAATTTCCCGACGGGGACTGTCCGATTCGAACCGCACTGGTGACCGCCAGAGCTGCACCTGCCCATGAGCGGGTGGTGCGCACATTGCGGGAATGGGATATCCGTATTGACGAAAGCCTATTTCTCGGCGGCCTTAGCAAAGGAGATTTTCTGGATTCCTTTGGTGCAGATGTATTCTTTGATGATCAGCAGATGCACTGCACCAATGCCAGCGAATATGTGGCAACCGGCCACGTGCCCCATGGTGTTGCCAATGAGGTCAAGCCAGAGTCGGGATCCTGATCTTGATTAGATCGAAAAAGTTTCAGGGTCTGTCAGACCAACAGATTATGGATCGTTACCTGGATGACCCAAAAGGTGAGGCGCTGTATTTTCTAAATATAGAAATTGAACAGCGGGGTCTGGAGGAAAGGGCGGCCATCGACGCCAGGCAGCAACAAAAGAAGTCCCGCCACTCGTTTCTGTATTATTTATTCTATGTGTTTTTATTCGCTATGTTTTTGGGCCGCTTTGGCAAGGACCTGCTCTGATACTCAGTTCTGAAGCTTAAAAAACAGCAAATTTAATGCCCATTCCCAACAGCATGGTTGCAATAGTGGTCTGCAGTAACTTGCCCGGCAGTCTGGACGCCATTGCCGTGCCCAGATGAATAGCCGGCAGAGAGCCCAACAGCAGACAGCCAAGCAGCATAAAGTCGACATTGCCCAGCAGCAGGAAGTGAGCCAGACCAGCAATCAGGGTTAAGGGCACGGCGTGGGAGATATCTGTGCCTATGATTTGCAGTGCTGGCATTCGCGGGTACAGCACCATTAAGATTGCGGCACAGAATGCACCTGCACCTACAGATGACAATGTGACAAATACCCCCAGAAACAAGCCTGCGCAGAATACAACTGCATCACTGTGTCGCTGGATAAACTGACTGGCGGCACTGGTTTGCTGGTCAGATCGGGATTTAAGCCGACCATTAAGCAGAATAACCGTGGCGGTCAGTACCAGCATGACGCCGAGACTGCGTGTGAGGATGGTCTGATACTCTGCGGAGTCGACAAACACGGTCTTGAGTAACTGGGCGGTGATAATCGAGGCGGGTAGGCTGCCAGCGGCAAGATAGCCCACGGTGCGCCACTGTACCGTCTTCTGTCTGGCATGGGCGGCCATGCCGCCAGCTTTGGTAATGGCTGCATAGAGCAGGTCTGTGCCTATGGCCACGTTGTAGGGAAAGCCAAACAGGATTAACAGTGGCGTCATCAGTGAGCCGCCGCCGACGCCAGTTAAGCCTATGGCCAGTCCTACTGCCGCGCCTGCAGCAATATAAAATAAAATATCAATCACAATATGGGGGTTACCAAGAAAACCAGACCAGCACTGTAGCAATGGTTTTCTATTCTAAGAAGGAATAAATTTGTATATTTTTATGCCTTTAGAGTATATTTAGATTATTGGTATTGACAGGATTGGCCTATGAAGTTGCAACAGCTGCGTTATATCTGGGAAGTAGCCCATCATGATCTCAATGTGTCTGCTACCGCAGCCAGCCTTTATACGTCTCAGCCTGGTATCAGCAAACAGATTCGCTTACTTGAAGACGAATTAGGTGTCGAAATATTCTCCCGCAGCGGCAAGCATTTGACCAGAGTGACTCCCACTGGTGAGGAGATCCTCAAAATTGCAGGGGATATTCTGCGCCAGGTTGAGGGTATCAAGCAGCTTACCCAGGAGCACAATAGTCCCAGTCACGGCAGTCTCTCTATTGCCACTACCCATACACAGGCACGCTACGCTCTGCCGCAGGTGATTGAAGGGTTTATTGGCAAGTACCCGGATGTGTCCCTGCATATGCATCAGGGTACGCCAATTCAAATTTCTGAGGAGGCCGCTGATGGCACCGTGGACTTTGCCATTGCTACCGAGGCTCTGGAGCTATTCTCTGACCTGTTGATGATGCCTTGCTACAGATGGAACCGGTGCATATTAGTGCCGCGGGATCATCCACTGGCCAAGTTGACCACGGTGTCGCTGGAGGATGTGGCTGAACATCCAATTGTCACCTATGTATTTGGCTTCACCGGACGCTCCAAACTGGATGATGCCTTTAGAGACAAAGGCCTGGTTCCCAAGGTAGTGTTTACTGCCACCGATGCCGATGTGATCAAAACCTATGTCAGGTTGGGGTTGGGTATTGGCATTGTGGCTCATATGGCCTATGACGCAGAGGTGGATACGGATTTAGTGGCGATTGAGGCAGGGCATCTATTTGAGTCTAGTGTCACCAGCATCGGGTTTCGCAAAGGCACTTATCTGCGGGGTTATATGTATGACTTTATTCGTGCTTTTGCGCCCCATCTGGACCGCAATGTGGTGGATGAAGCCATGGCACTGCCTAACAAAGAGGCCCAGGAAAGGTTTTTTGCCGATATGGAACTGCCGGTCTGTTAGCTAGATAAAGTCCAGATCAGGATTGTCATTTATGATTTCCTGCAGTTCTTCGTCTTCACTGGTCTCGGCATTTAACACCTCTTTTACAAACTTGAAGTACACGGTGTAAATTTCGACTGCGCCGGAATCCTGCTCAACAATAAAAAATGGCGCACGATCAACATTATGCTGTGCTGCCAGAAGCATGCCAGCTGAGGCTGGGTCCGCTTCGTCGGCAATCACAATCTGGTCAATCCGCTCAAGCTGTCCCGCCTGTTGCATCTTTTGTTCCACCTCTGCGCATTTTTTGCAGGGGGCCCCGTCGGCGAACAGCTTTTTTACCATGGTAATTTTCATGGTTATTTGTCTATATTGACCGCGTGAAGACCACATTCTTTCTTGGTGGCTTCCTCCCACCACCAGCGGCCTTCGCGCTCGTGCTGGCCGGGACCAGTAGGGCGAGTGCAGGGTTCGCAGCCTATGCTGATAAAGCCGCGGTCATGTAGCTCGTTATAGGGCACATTGTTGGCACGGATATAGTCCCAGACCTGCTGCGATGTCCAGTTGGCCAGAGGGTTGTATTTGGTTAGCTGGTCATCCGGGCGAGCAAAGGCCTTGTCGTCCTGTATAACCGGAACGGCAGCTCTGGTGCCTGGGCTCTGATCGCGGCGCTGACCGGTAATCCAGGCATCTACAGTAAGAAGCTGTTTGCGCAATGGGGCGATTTTGCGAATGCCACAGCACTCTTTGTGATCATCTTCATAGAAACTAAACAGGCCTTTTTCCTTAACTAGAGCTTCGACTCTGGCGCCTTCAGGCATGACCACATCAATCTTGACGTCGTAATGCTTACGCACCTTTTCAATAAACTGATAAGTCTCAGCATGCAGTCGTCCTGTATCCAGAGAAAAGATCTGTAGGTCAGGACGAATCTTATGGGCCATATCAATCAGCACCACATCTTCAGCCCCGCTAAATGAGATGGCGATATTGTTATGGCTCTCCAGCGCATGGCGCAGAATTTCCTGGGGTGACTGGGTGGACAGGGTAAGATCGATATCTGCGAGATTGATCGTAGATGCTGGATTGCTCATTGCTGGTACTCTAATTTGTCGAATTGATAAGTGGTTGATCGGCAGGCATTGCAAAGTTTGACCGCGCTGTTTGGCACGCACTATAACAAAACCCCGACCTCGGGAATAAGAATTAGGCGCTATAGTCTTATAACTTTTAGCTTTGCTCCAAGTTCAATTGCGGACTGCAGCTTATTTGCGTAGAGTGCAGATAGTATTTTTTTGTTGGGGAAATTTTGTGGAAATTGCATGTTTAGACCTTGAGGGTGTTCTGGTTCCGGAGATCTGGATCGCCTTTGCTGAAAAGACTGGTATAGAAGAGCTTAGGAAGACCACCAGAGATGAGCCAGATTATGATGTACTAATGAATTATCGGCTGGACATTCTGCGTCGGGAGGGTCTTGGCCTAAACGAAATTCAAGAGGTTATTGCCACATTAAAGCCACTGGACGGTGCTGTTGAGTTTGTTGACTGGCTGAGAGAGCGTTTTCAGGTGGTTATCCTGTCAGATACCTTTTATGAGTTCGCCAGTCCGTTGATGGCCCAGTTGGGTTATCCCACATTGCTCTGCCACCGACTTGAGTCTGATGATCAAGGGCGGGTGACTAATTACCGTCTGCGTCAAGCCAATCCAAAAAGACAGGCCATCGTCGCCTTTAAAAGCATCTATTATAGAACTATAGCTGCAGGGGATTCGTATAATGATACGACCATGTTAGCTGAGGCGGACGCTGGGATTCTGTTCCATGCGCCGCAGAATGTTATCGAGGAATTCCCGCAGTTCCCGGCAGTCCAGAGCTTTGCTGAGTTGAAACAGGAATTTATTTATGCCAGCAACAGGTCTCTGAGTCTTTAGTCTGGGCTCAATTACGAGGATTAACTCTTACTGATTATGAATAGAAAAACATCCAGCGCCGATCGTATACGCGAGAAGAAAAAACTCTTTCTGGATCGTGAACAGTCGATTATTGATGCTGCTCTGGAACTCTTCCTGGCGGAGGGTATTGATAGGGTCACTGTGTCGAAGATTGCTGCTGCGGTGGGCATAGGCAAGGGCACGGTCTACAAACATTTTTTAACTAAAAATGAAATTCTTCTGCGCATTATGATCGACTATGAGCGCAATATAACCAACTGTCTGGCGGCAGGCATTATCAAGGCTGAAAACGGGGACTCTGGTGCTGCGGCAAAGGGTTATTTTGAAGCCCGTCTGGCTCGCCCGGAGCTGGATCGTTTAGTGCAGCAGCTTGAAGTCCGGCTTGCCGATGCAGAGGATATTGCAGGGCAGATGGATGAGCTGCACGATATCAGACGCTCCAATGAAGAGTCGTTACATGGTTTGATGAGCGATCTTATCGGCAAAGATATCCTCGAAGACGTGCCGCCACATTTCCATTATCTGGCTTGCTGGGCCTTGGCACAGGGCGCTGTTGAACTGTGGTTCAACAAGAGTTGGAACTATCGCACCGATACCAAAGAGCTGATGGAGTTTATCTCGAATATTGGCGTTACCATGGGTAATCGAGGGCAGTATCACAATGTGGATAGCAGCAAAGTCGGCGATCAATAATGACCAGTCCGGTCGCTTCCCTTAGCAGCCTTGAGCTGCTGTTTGCTGATCTTCTCGAGCAGCAACAGGAGTCATCGGCCAATCCCCCTGTGCATCTTTGGAATCCCGAGAAAAGCGGTGATATGGATATGCGTATCGATCGTGAAGGTCGCTGGATTCATGAGGGCGGTGAAATTAAGCGACAGGCATTGGTCAAATTGTTTTCCAGCATTATCAAGCGGGAAGGGGACAGTTACTTTCTGGTGACCCCGGTTGAAAAGTGGCAGATCAATGTCGATGTGGCTCCTTTTTTTATTGTTGCAGCAAAGCTCGAGGTGCGGGGTTCCGAGCAGGCAGTTGTGTTGACCAGTTCTACAGGTGAGCAATTGGTAGTGGGCAAGAAAAATCCTCTCTGGGTAGACTATGATCAACAGGATCATCAACCCATTCCTCAGGTCACCCTGCGGGATAATTTGACCGCATTGATTAGCCGTTCGGTGTACTACCAGCTGATTGACTGGGGACAGATGGTTTCAGGGCCCAGTGGTGCGGATTTATTTTTGCACAGCATGGGTGAGCAGTTTTTGTTAGGGCATATGGAGGCGGACTGAGGACTCAGTTGAGGGCATAAACGGCGGGATATAAAAAAGGCGGTCGAGTTGACCGCCTTTTTAATGTCCGAAAGAATTACATGTTAGGGTAGTTGGGTCCCCCTGCGCCCTCGGGAGTTACCCAGTTAATATTCTGGCTGGGTTCTTTGATATCACAGGTTTTACAGTGCACACAGTTCTGTGCATTGATCTGAAAACGCTTGCTGCCATCATCATTAGCCACCACCTCATAGACACCTGCCGGGCAGTAGCGCTGGGCAGGCTCGTCATAGAGCTCGAGGTTTTTGTTAATCGGCATATCCGGGTCAGCCAGCACCAGATGACAGGGCTGGTCTTCTTCATGGTTGGTATTGGACATAAATACCGATGAAGCTTTGTCGAAGCTCAAAACTCCATCGTACTTCGGGTAATCAATTTTGGCGCACTCACTGGCGGGCTTCAATGTGTCATGATCCGCAATTTTGTCGCTCATGGTCCAGGGCAGTTTGCCATTAAAGATATTGATATCAATAAACGCGTAGGCAGAACCAATAATATTACCAAATTTGTGCTGGGCTGGTCCAAAGTTGCGCTGCATATGCAGCTCTTTGTATGCCCATGATGCTTTGTAGGCTGCGGCATATTCTTGCAGATCTGTGTTTTGCTGCTCAGCGGCTAGCGCCTGGGCAACAGTCTCTGCGGCCACCATGCCAGACTTCATTGCAGTGTGGCTGCCTTTGATCTTGGCAAAGTTCAGAGTGCCAGCATCGTCGCCTATCAGCAGGCCGCCAGGGAAAGACATTTTTGGCTGTGACTGCAGGCCACCTTTGAGCAGAGCCCGGGCGCCGTAGGTGAGGCGCTCGCCGCCCTTGAGGTGTTTGGCGATCTCTGGATGGTGCTTGTAGCGCTGAAACTCGTCATAGGGGCTGACATGGGGGTTGGTGTAGGACAGGTTGGTAATCAGACCCAGGGCTACCTGATTGTCTTCCAGGTGGTAGAGAAATCCACCGCCCAGTGATTTACTTTCGTCGAGAGGCCAGCCAGCACTGTGAACAACCAGACCGGCCTGATGCTGCTCGGCGGGAATTTTCCACAGTTCTTTGATGCCGATACCATAGTGCTGGGGATCCTTGCCCGCATCCAGAGAATATTTGGCGATTAACTGCTTGCCCAGATGACCGCGGCAGCCTTCGGAAAATAATGTGTACTTGGCGCGTAGCTCCATACCTTGCATATAACTGGCTTTCTGCTCGCCATTGTGGCTTACGCCCATATCGCCAGTAGCAATGCCCAGAACTTCATTGTTGTCACCGTAGAGCACTTCTGAGGCAGCAAAGCCCGGGAAAACCTCAACACCGAGGTTCTCTGCCTGCTCGGCGAGCCAGCGGCAAAGCTTGCCCAGGCTAATGACGTAATTACCTTTGTTGTGCATGGTTTTAGGGGCGAACAGACCAGGTACTTTGATGCGCTTTTCAGGGCCGGTGAAAACAAATATCTCGTCGCCGGTCACTGGACTATGCAGCGGCGCTCCAAGCTCTTTCCAGTCGGGGAACAGTTCATTTAAAGCGCTGGGCTCAAGTACGGCGCCGGAAAGGATATGCGCGCCCACTTCGGAGCCTTTTTCAACCACACAGACAGTAATGTCTGCATTGACCTGCTTGAGACGACATGCCGCAGCGAGGCCGGCTGGGCCTGCGCCTACAATAACCACGTCATAGTCCATAAATTCGCGTTCCAAAATCGTTCTCCACCTGTTGATTTGAATGTTGAGTATGTAGTTTACGCCCATCATATTAGCTTAGCCATACTCAATATCAATAGCGGTAATTTATATATTTAACACGGGCTGCAAGCTGACTCTGCAGTCGTTTTTTGTGTGCCCTTTGCTTGATTTATGTATGTGACCTAGGCAATATGTCGGCGTCTAAAAAAGGGGTCTGACGCTAGGTGGCGATGCAGATTCCATCCTCAATTTACTAATCTAAAGGGATGACCATGAAAGTACTGGTAGCCGTTAAGCGCGTTGTTGATTACAACGTCAAGGTTAGGCCTAAGTCAGATAATACAGATGTCGACTTGGCTAATGTCAAAATGTCTATTAACCCATTTTGTGAAATCGCTGTAGAAGAAGCGGTACGCCTTAAAGAGAAGGGCGTTGCTACTGAAATTGTTGCGGTTTCTATAGGTCCTCAGCAGGCACAGGAGCAGTTGCGTACGGCACTGGCACTGGGTGCTGACCGCGCTATTCTGGTCAATACTGACGATGTCCTTGAGCCGCTGTCGATTGCCAAGTGTCTGAAGGCTGTCTGTGACTCGGAGTCTCCTGATCTTGTTCTTATGGGTAAGCAGGCGATTGATGGTGATAACAACCAGACCGGCCAAATGTTGGCTGCTCTGGCGGGTTACGGCCAGGCAACCTTTGCCTCTGAACTGGGCCTGGAGGACGGCAAAGCCACTGTTACTCGCGAAGTTGATGGCGGCCTGCAGACTCTGGCACTGAAGCTTCCTGCGATTGTCACTGCTGATTTGCGTCTCAATGAGCCACGCTACGCCTCTCTGCCCAATATTATGAAAGCTAAGAAAAAGCCTCTGGATATGTCGTCTCCGGCAGACTTGGGCGTTGATACTGCGGCTCGCGTTACATTGTTGGGCGTTGAACTGCCTGCCGAGCGTCAAGCCGGTATTGTGGTAGAAGATGTGGCCCAGCTAATGGATAAATTGAAAAACGAAGCGAAGGTGATCTCATGAGTATTTTAGTTATCGCTGAACACGACAACAGCAGCTTAAACGTTGCCACCCTCAATGCCATCACTGCGGCTCAGGCCATAGGTGGTGATATCGATATTCTGGTTGCTGGTACTGGCTGCCAGGACGCCGCTGCTCAGGCTGGACAGGTTGCTGGTATCAACAAGGTGCTAGTTGCTGACAATGAAGCCTATGCCAACTCACTGGCAGAAAATGTGGCTCCGCTGATTGCTGAAGTCGGCGCTAGTTATAGCCATATTCTGGCCACTGCCACCACGACAGCCAAGAATATTATGCCTCGCGCAGCTGCGCTGCTGGATGTTCAGGCTATTTCTGATATCAGTGCAGTTGTCAGTGCTGATACGTTCAAACGCCCGATTTATGCGGGCAATGTTATTGCTTCTGTGCAGTCTTCCGATGCCATTAAAGTGCTAACCGTTCGCGGTACAGCATTTGATGCCGCTGCAGCTGATGGTGGTTCTGCCAGCGTTGAAGCTGTGGCATCAGCCCACAATGCTGAGCTGTCTTCCTTTGTCGGTGAAGAAGTTGCCGTATCTGATCGCCCTGAATTAACTGCCGCAGAGATTGTTATCTCTGGTGGTCGCGGTATGGGTAATGGGGAAAACTTCCATATGCTCTACAGCATTGCCGATAAGCTCGGTGCCGCTGTGGGTGCGTCCCGCGCCGCAGTTGATGCCGGTTTTGTGCCCAATGATATGCAGGTGGGGCAGACAGGTAAGATTGTCGCTCCGGACCTTTATGTTGCTGTGGGTATCTCCGGCGCTATCCAGCATCTGGCTGGTATGAAAGACAGCAAGGTGATTGTTGCGATCAACAAAGACGAGGAGGCTCCTATCTTCTCTGTTGCTGATTACGGCCTGGTTGCTGATCTGTTTACAGCGCTGCCTGAGTTTGAAGCCAGTCTTTAAATCTTAAGCTGCGCAGCATAAAAAAAGGCCCTTAATTGGGCCTTTTTTTATAGCTCGATCATTTTAATCTGTCGCCTGTTGCGGTACCGATGGCTTTCTCTGCCGCTTAATTTCATCGAGAAACTGCCGCCGTTCCTCTGGGGTCATCTGCTTAACTTTTTCGCGGATCTCTTTTTGCTTGGCAGGGGAGAGCTGGGGTTGCTGGCGCATTTTTTTGGTTAACGTGCGGCGCTCTTCCGGGCTCATATTCTTCCAATGATGGCGCAACTTTTCTCGCTTGTGGGGCGGCAACTGATCAAAGCGCTGTTGCGCCCTACGCACTTTTTTGCGTTCTTCTGGCCCCATATTTTTCCAGCGCTCGGCCTGAGCTTTGAAGCGCTTGCGCTCTTCCGGGTTGGCGTTGCGAGCTTTGTCTATCAGCATTAACTGCCTTCCAGGCTCCATTCTGTGCCAGTTATTGGCAAATGGAGCCAGGGTTTCTTGTAACTCCTCAGGCAGTTTCTCAAAGTTGGCGGGCTGCTGGGCAATGGCAGCAGGGGAAAAAAATACCCAGGCCAGGCTCAGTAGCAATAATTTCCTGCTCGCAGTGGGGGATGAGTGTTTATTTAAATAGGCCATGGCTTAACTGGTTCCATTCTGATCTGTTTCGGCCAGCCAGTAATAAAAGTCCAGGTCTTCATAGAGCTCGACACTGTCATCGATAATCATTTCAGTCGCTAATTGAGTGCCTAGCTGGTTGTCTACTTGGCTGCTTAACTCTGTGCTGTCCGGCTGGACAATCAGCACAGTGGCCAGAAGCACAGAGGCCATTGAAGCACCCATAACAGGCCACCGCAACTTGCCTGATGTCGGCTCTGTCTGGGCCAGTGCGCGATTTCTCGCCTTAGCCAGTCGGAATATTTCTGGTGCGCCGGTGGTTTCTTCCAGGGTGTGCAGATCATCCCTGAGCTCGGCTTCGAATTTACTGTGCTTAGTCATTGCGATAATCCTCCAGCATCTCTCTCAATGAATTCATAGCTCTTGAATAATGAGTCTTTACGCTGCCTTCTGAGCATTGCATGGCGGCAGCAGTTTCAATGGTGCTTAGTCCCTCCCAGCAGCGCAGCATAAAAGCCTGGCGCTGGCGATTGGGTAGTTGCTGCACGGACTCGTTGAGCCTGTTGATGCGCTGCCTGCGCATAAGCATCTGGTCAGGGGTTTCAGAAGCTCGCCCCGGAGCGCTTGCGGCTGGATCATAAAACTGCTGATCCTCGTCTGCGGTCTGCGACTTCGACCAGATAAACACTTTGTCGCGGATTGCTTTGCGGCGGTAATAGTCTGTCAGTTTGCTACTTAGAATTCGGTAGAATAAAGGCTTCCATTCTTTGGCTGTCTTATGGGAATACTTCTCCACCAGTTTGTACATGGCATCCTGAACTATATCCAGTGCAGTCTCTGTGTCCCCTGTATTTATCCTCGCCATATGGAAAGCGCGGCGCTCGATAACTTTTAAAAAGTCTTCCACATTGCTGTAGGGCAGTGGGGCAGCAGCCAGATCAGCAATGCTGTTCTGGCTCTGAGACGCTTTGTGAGTCTGCTGTTTCATTGTGACCTAGTAGTCTTCATCGTAGATATCATTGAGCAGATACATGATGCCCAGCCATTCTAAATAGTCATTGTCATGATCATGGCGCTTGTGATGCCTGTGGTGACCAATATGGTACTGTCGGTAATGGCGCTGGTGGCGATCATAATGCCGCGCCGGGCCATAGTAATGTATGTACACATCTCTGGAATTTGACAATCTATGATGATAACCATGGTTTGTCACCCAGTTTCTGTGGCGCTGTTGCGCAATTCTTTGATGTTTGGCCCTGTGGTTAACTCTGTGCTTAACGGCGCGATAATCAGTTTTTACAATATGTTTGGCATGCTTGGCCTTGTGTGTGGTTCTGTGCCTGGCATCAGCTCGGCGCTGCTCCCGATGGTGCTGCCACTGCTGCTCATGTTTAAGATAACCCTTGTGGTTTTTATCGGCTGATGAGGCTATTGCATTGAGGGGAAATGCAAGCATGGCAACAACTGCGGTGCCGGTAATAACTGCTCGTTTCATGTCGATCTCCGGTATTGGGTTCGTTGCATGATAGAACGCGGTTGCCGATAATTGGTTGACTACAATGGCAATTTAAATCCTATAGCCTTAAGCTAATTTATAGATTAAAGACTAAAGTCGGCCCAAATAGGGCAGTGATCTGAAGGCTTTTCCGATGCCCGTGCCTCAAAATCAATACCGGTATCTTGCAACTGGTACATGGCTGCATGTGAAGCCAGTATAAGATCAATGCGCAGCCCGCTCTTGGGATCCTGCTCAAAGCCTCGACTGCGATAGTCAAACCAGCTGTAGGATCTTGTATCTTCCGCATTCATGGATCTATAGCTGTCCTGTAGTCCCCAGTCGCAGAGGCGCCGCAGCCATTCTCGCTCTTCAGGGAGAAAGGCACATTTGCCGGTCTTGAGCCAGCGCTTGGCATTTTCCGGTTTGATACCGACATCTATGTCGGCTGCCGCTACATTCATATCACCCATCACTACCACTTTATCTTCAGGGGTGAAGTTATCCTGCAGATACAATAGCAGGTCAGCATAAAATTTTTGCTTTGCGGGAAATTTGGTTGGGTGAGCACGACCTTCGCCCTGAGGGAAATAGCCGTTGATCACATGGATGGTATCGCCGTTAATACTGTACTCGCCATGGATCATGCGGCGCTGGGCTTCAGCCTCATCACCGGGGTAGCCCCTAGTAATTTTACTGGCGGTAATTTTGCTCAGCAGGGCGACACCATAATGACCTTTTTGGCCGTGGATATCGACGTTGTAACCCATATCTGCAATGGCTTCGACAGGGAATTCCTCGTCGCTGACTTTTGTTTCCTGAAGTCCGATAATATCCGGGCTATGTTGATCAATTACCGCTTTTAGTTGATGAAGACGGGCACGCAGACCATTAACGTTAAACGAAATAATACGGGTTTTAGTAGTCACTGGGTTGAGCTCATTCAGTTGATTTTTTATTGATCTGTGCCAGCTGAGGCTGACCAGTCTTTTTTAGTCCAGCCTGCAAGACTATTTGGTCAGTTAAAATATGACCTGCCTCCTGCAGCAATGGATCAGATTCGGCAATATTTTCCTCTTCGGGATCCTCTGCCTCTTTCCAAGTTTCAATATCTGTATGGGGCTTCAGGCCTTTTTTACTGAGACGTATATTCTCCAGACCGAATAGTTCTGTATCCCATTTTGCGCTGCGTTCTCGACGCTTTTCAATATTGAGAGACAATGCCTTGTCTTGATCCCAGCTTTTGGTCAGGGCAAGGATATCAACCAGATTGGCATAATCCGGGTCGGCAGCACTGCGCTGAAGGTGGGCTTTGGTAAGGGGTGCGACGAGATCCTTTAGCTCACTGCTGTTGGCATGGGGGACGCCACGTATTTGATCCCAGGGCAGGGCATTGTCCTGATGGCTTTCTCCGACCTCTTCTGGATCATAGGCGGAGGGGAATGCAATATCCGGCAGTACGCCACGATGCTGAGTGCTATCTCCGGACACCCTGTAGAATTTGGATATGGTCAGTTTTAGCTGGCCGCTAGTGAGCCCGGTCACATCCTGCACTGTGCCTTTGCCATAGCTGCGACTACCGACAATAAGGGCGCGACCATAATCCTGCAGGGCGCCGGCGAAAATCTCAGAGGCTGAGGCGCTTAACCGGTTTATCATTACCACCACAGGGCCGTTGTAGAGAGCTGGCATTGTCGCTCTCTGATTGCGGTAAATACGCTGACTAGAGTCCCGTATCTGCACCACTGGGCCGCGGTCAATAAACAGATCGGTCAGTGCTGTGGCTTCAAACAATGAGCCGCCACCATTGTTGCGCAGGTCTAAAATAATGCCGTCGACCTGCTGTTCGGTCAGGTCTATCAGCAGTTGACTCACATCTCTGGTGGTACTCTTATAATTCGGGTCACGGTTGCGGTAGGCTTCAAAATCTAGGTAAAAGGCGGGGATATCAATCACGCCCAACTTATAGGTTTGTCCCTCTTGCTCGATTTCAAGGATCTTGCTCTGAGCGGATTTTTCTTCCAGCTTTACCTTGTCTCGCACGATTGAAATCAGGCTGATACTATCTGCAGCCTCCCCTGAGCCCGGTATGACCTCCAGACGCACGGTAGAGTCTTTGGCTCCTCTGATCAGATCAACCACATCATCTAGGCGCCAGCCCACCACATCGACTATTTCTTCGTCATCCTGACCCACGCCGACAATCTTATCTTCGGCTTTAAGGATGCCCTGAAGATCTGCTGGACCCCCAGGAATAATGCGCACCACCTTAGTATATTCGTCTTCTGTAGTCAGTTCGGCACCAATGCCTTCAAGAGACAGAGACATATTGATCTGGAAGTTCTCTGTGGTACGTGGTGAGAAATAAGAGGTGTGCGGATCATAGAGGGTAGCGAGCGCATTGACATACAGCTGGAATACATCCTGGCTGTCGCGCTGCTCAAATTGCTTTATTTGATTTTCGTAGCGCTTGATTAAAAGTTCCTTTGCTTTGGTCTCCTCTTTATCATTGAGCAGCAGACGGATCATTGAGTCTCTGACACGTTTGTGCCAGAAAGCCTCAGCCTCTCCTGTGCTGCTTAACCAGTCGCGTTGGTCACCATCAAGCACCAGGTTGTCATCAGCGGCATAATCAAAGGAACGCTCGGTATCCTGAAGCAGGGCGATATTCCACTTTAGCTGAGCCGTAGCTCGCTCCCGCAAGCGGTTAAAGATAACAAAGCCCGGCTTAACGTCACCCCGTCTGGCCAAGTCATCAAGCTTGGTTTGCCACTGATTAAATTCATCGATATCAGATTGCAGGAAATAACTCTTTAATGGGTCCAGTTGATCAAGATATTGCGCCAGGTAGCGTCTGGACAATTCATCATCAATTCTTTGTTCGCGATAGTGGCGGGTGGCCAGGCGATCAAAAATTTCACGGTACAGTGCTGTCTGTTCCGACTGTTTTTCGATAGGGCTGATTTCACTATCGGAGGCTGTGGTAATAAACCCCAGGCTGGCGCAAATAATAATTAGGGACGCGACTAAAGCACGATACATAATGTTTTTCCTTGTCTAGGTCGGGGAGTTTAGCAAGAACTCCAATTACTGAATATAGACCATGGGATAGATTGTTAAATACGATAATTGGGGTTAGGGCTGCTATTCCTTGCTGATGCTATCTTTGATGTCCTCTAATCTCAATTAGTGGACATAGGTAGACAGTTGAGAAATAGCCTGATACAGTGTTATTCAGCTACAGCCCAACCATATCAACGGCTACAGCCCCCTTAACCCGGATTCAGAGTCGCCTATGTCAAAACAGTTTAAAGCCACTCCACTGTTTGATGCCCACAAAGCGTTTGTGCGCTCGCCCATGGGCATGGCCATGTTTGATGACTATCCAGACTCAAAACAATTTATCCTCTCCCTCAGTGAAACTATTCCAGAGGTTCGTGAGGATGTTTTGCATACTCAGTCATTCCTTAAAAGTTACAGCAGAAAATCTGAAGCCACCTTTAGAGGCTATCGCAATGAAGTTGAGCGCCTGCTGCTGTGGGCCTGGACTGTGGCTAACAAGTCAGTTATCCAGCTCAAACGCCCGGATTTAGAGGCTTATTTTGATTTTGTTCACGGGCCAAGTGCCAGCTGGGTGGCGAGCTCAGTGCAGGACCGCTTTAAAATTATCGACGGAGAGTCTCGTCAAAATGAAAATTGGCGGCCATTTGCCGCGAAAATCGCTAAGGAAGACCGTGCTGAGGCGTTGGCTGAGGGTTTAAGCCTGGAAATCAGCACAGACGGGCACCTGCTATCCCATGAGGCGATGAAGATCTGTTATTCCGCGATTTCCTGTTTCTATGATTATTTAACCGATGAAGGCTATGCCTTTGGCAATCCAATACCGGCCATTCGTAAACAATCTTCCTACCTTATTAAAGGTGCGACCCAGAAACATATTAAGCGGCTATCTGATCTGCAATGGGAAACTGTTCTCGAGTGCGCCCAGACTGCTGCGGATGAGGATCAGGCCCATGAGCGCACCTTGTTTATTATCGCCATGCTTAAAACCCTCTATCTACGGGTGTCAGAGCTCTCCGAGCGGCCCAACTGGCAGCCTGCCTGGAAGCATTTTTGGCAGGACAGCGACGGCAACCAATGGCTTAAAGTGCTGGGCAAGGGCAATAAGATAAGAGATATTTCAGTGCCCAGCGCCCTTTCCCCCTATATTCAGCGCTATCAAAAATATCGCGCCAGTCAGAGTCCTAACTTTGGGGTTAATTCGGCCCTTGTGGCGAAAAACCGCGGCACCGGCGGCATGACATCAAGGCAGTTGCGCCGCATAGTACAGCAGGGGTTTGATTTAGGTTACGAAAAAATGCGCGCCGAGGGGTTTACCGATGAAGCCAAAGCGCTGCGCGAGGCAACGACCCATTGGCTCAGGCATACTGGTGCTTCTCAGGATATTGCCACCAGGCCGCTCAAGCATATGGCGGACGATCTTGGCCATGCCAGTATGGGCACCACAGATCAGGTCTATATCCAGTCAGATATGAAAGAGCGGGCAAGGTCAGGTAAAAGCCGAGAAGTATAATGTTCTGTTATATTTCAACCACATAAAACCAATATGTAAAGTAATTTATAGGCTTTTCAGCAATCTTTTTACGCTGCTGTCATTGGGGAATGTGGCTACTAGCTGGCGTGCGAACACCCTTGCCTGGCTCAATTCTCCGCGGTCACGGTTAATAGTGACCAGAGCTATGAGTAGATCTCGATCCTTTGGATTGTTGATAAGTGCCCTGCTCAATATATCGACCGCTTGCTCGGCATCTCCCTGTCCATTTACAGCAAGTGCATAAATATAGCTGTATCGGCTGTTTTTTGGTTCCAACTGGGCTGCCCGGCGCAAGCTCTCCAGTGCTGGCTGCTGGCTGCGGATTTGTGCCAGACCCATAGCGTGCAGAAGCGCGGCATTATTTGGCAGTGATTTATTGCCTTCTATTAATAGCTCCA
>JABJOY010000028.1 GCA_018664075.1 Porticoccaceae bacterium
AATCGACTCATCGGCCATCGCCGGCACATAGGCGCCACCAGCAGTGCAGGAGCCCATTACCGCCGCAATCTGCGGAATATTGCGCGCCGACATATTGGCCTGATTAAAAAAGATACGACCAAAATGCTCGCGGCCGGGAAAGACTTCATCCTGCCGAGGGAGGTTGGCGCCGCCAGAATCCACCAGATAGATACAGGGCAGGTTGTTCTCAGCGGCAATCGCCTGGGCGCGCAGATGCTTCTTAACTGTAAGGGGGTAATAACTGCCACCTTTGACCGTGGCATCGTTGGCCACAATGACACATTCCTCGCCGCTAACCCGGCCTATACCGGTAATAATGCCTGCCGCCGGAACATCTTCGCCATAGACATTGTGAGCCGCCAAGGCAGATAGCTCCAAAAAGGGCGAACCCGGGTCCAGCAGCCCCCGCACTCGCTCCCGAGGCAGCAGCTTGCCGCGGCTGGTATGGCGCTCGCAGGCCTTGCTGCCGCCGCCCTGGCGAATGGTCTCCAGGGCCGCGTGCAGGTCATCAACCTTGGCCTGCATAGCCTCAGTATTGGCGGCAAAGTCCGCACTTTTGGGGTCTAGCTTGCTGTTAATTATTGCCATAGCCTGCTCCTTAAACGGTCTCGGAAAACAGTTCGCGGCCAATTAGCATGCGCCGCACCTCAGAGGTGCCAGCACCAATCTCATAGAGCTTGGCATCGCGCAGTAACCGCCCAGTGGGGTACTCGTTGGTATAGCCATTGCCGCCCAGCGCTTGAATCGCCTGCAGTGCCATCTGGGTAGCTTTTTCGGCAGTAAATAAAATCACCGCCGCGGCATCTTTGCGCGAGTCCTGGCCCAGATCGCAGGCCCGGGCCACAGCGTACAGGTAAGCCCGGGAGGCATTGAGGTCTGCATACATATCGGCAATCTTGCCCTGCATTAACTGAAACTCGCCAATCGCCTGACCAAACTGTTTGCGCTCATGGATATAGGGTAGCACCACATCCAGGCAGGCCTGCATAATGCCAATGGGCCCGCCCGACAACACCGTGCGCTCGTAGTCCAGGCCAGACATCAGTACCGCCACGCCGCGCCCCTCGCCGCCAAGAACATTCTCTGCCGGCACCAGGCAGTCCTGAAATACCAGCTCGCAGGTATTAGAGCCACGCATGCCCAGCTTGTCTAACTTCTGGTGACGCGAAAAGCCCGGGTAGTCGCGCTCAACAATAAACGCAGTGATACCTTGGGAGCCGGCATCTAAATCAGTTTTGGCATAAATAATATAAGTATGGGCATCTGGACCATTGGTAATCCACATTTTGTTGCCATTAAGCAGATACTGATCGCCATGTTTTTCTGCCCTTAGCTTCATGCTCACAACATCAGACCCAGCATTGGGTTCGCTCATAGCCAGTGCGCCTATATGTTCACCAGAGCAGAGCTTGGGTAGATACTTGAGTTTTTGCGCCTCGGTACCGTTCTTGTGCAGCTGGTTAACACACAGATTAGAGTGGGCGCCATAGGACAGGCCGACCGATGCCGAAGCGCGAGAAATTTCCTCCATGGCCACAGAGTGGGCTAGATACCCCATAGCCGAGCCACCGTACTCCTCGCTGACAGTAATACCTAACAGGCCCATATCACCCAGTTTGCGCCACAGGTCCATAGGGAACTGGTTGCTGCTGTCTATGTGGTCGGCGCGGGGGGCAATTTCGGCGGCGCAAAACTGAAAAACGCTATCGCGGAGCATATCTATATCAGCCCCTAGATTAAAATTTAAACTGGGATAGGTGGTATTCATAGCTTAGTTTTTTCCGTTGGATTTAAGGGCCTCAATACAGTCAACTTCCGCCTGGTTGAGGTCTTTGAGTAGCTTGCTGATATCGTCCAGCTGCTGGTTGAGTTTGCTGCGCTGTGCCTGGATCGCGTCGATCAGTTTTTTAAGCTGGTCGACATTGGACTTGCCCGGCTCGTACATATCGATAATTTCGCGGGAGTCGTCCAGCGACAAGCCCAGGCGCTTGCCGCGCAAAATAAGCCGCAGACGGGTGCGGTCGGCAGGACTGTACACCCTGGTTTGGCCTCGCCGGGCGGGCGCTAGCAGGCCCAGGTCCTCGTAGTGACGGATGGTTCTGGTGGTTACATCAAACTCTTTAGCAAGTTGCGAGATACTGTATTCAGCCATGTAAGGGCCCGGCAGATGCGAAGTTGAACAGGTATTATAGCCTTACCTTTACGTTAACGTAAAGCTATAGCATGATCGCCTCGGCAGGGTTATGGGCTATGTCTGTTGTTGAAGGGCTGTAGGTTCAGCCTGCGAGAAAGAAAATAAATTGCAGAATAAAATGCCTAAAACCATTAAAAAGAAGCTAAAAGAATCTAAAAGCAGCTAAAATCGTTAATCAGAGCCAAACGCTACCCTAAAGTATCTAAAGTCGATTAAGGTTCTAATCCAGTTTTAGGTCCATTTGATACTGAAATAGGTCGGTGTTGTACAGTGCCGCCAAATAGTCCACCAGCATCTCTCGGTCATCGTCTTGATAATAGGAGCGACGCACCAGGCTCAGCAGAGGGAAGCCGGTGGGCACCTCCAGATGAGCTGCGATAGTTTCACTGGCTGCCACAGCACTAATGGTCTGATTAATATGGCTGACCTGCATACCACTCTCACGAAAATACTGGTGGCGCGACTGGTTAATAAAAATATTTGGGTCCTGTGGCTTGTCGATACCAGCGCTCCAGCTATCAAAGTACCCGAAAAACGCGCCGGCCCGCTCCCGCTTGCGCACCAGATGAAACAGCGAATCATTATTGCCCAGCGCAAATTCTGTACGAATACTTTGCGGGGGCACCACCGTGCGGCAATCCAAAACTTTGGCCACAGAGTTTTGGGCAATGCTCTCAATCTCCTCCAGCACCCCCAAAATAGGAGCCTCCACTGGCTTGGGGGTGTACTTGTATATTACATGGGTGCCTTTGCCGCGGCCGCGCTCAACCAAGTCCTCGGCTGCCAATTCGTTGACCGCTCGCTTGACGGTAATGCGCGACACATTAAAGCCATCTGCCAGCTCCTTTTCGCTGGGCAGCTTTTCTCCCAGGTGAAAGGTTCCGTCGACAATATAGCCTTTAATCAGGCTGTATAGCTGGTGGTAAAGCGGCGAGGGAGCATGCTCAGAGACCAGGTTGCGCTGGCTTTTGCTAAATAAAACGTCGCCTGAATGGGTTGTCATAAGTCTCTCTTCAGTTAACCGGCAGGGTTGTAAGTGCTTCGATACTTTGGTATAACATTATACCATTATAATAAAGCTACAAAATAAATGTATAGGTACATCCTATGAATCAGGCACTTGCAGGCGTGCGCATCCTCGATCTTACCCATATGTTGTCTGGCCCCTACGGCAGTATGATACTTGCCGACCTGGGTGCCGAGACCATCAAGGTAGAGCCCTGTCATGGGGAGGGAACTCGCAAACTATTGGCCACCGACCCAAAAAATTCCCTCGATGGTATGGGTGCCTATTACATCACCCTTAACCGCAATAAAAAGAGTGTAGCTGTAGATCTGAAGACTGAAAAGGGTCTGCTGCTATTTAAGCAGCTGGTTAAAAACGTAGATATTGTGATCAGTAACTTTGGTGCCGGTGTGCCAGAGCGGCTGGGTATTGATTACAGCGCCTTGGCCGAGGTGAACCCGGGCATTATTACCTGCACGGTTTCTGGGTTTGGTTCTGATGGCCCGGGCAGCAAGCGCCCAGCGTTTGATCAGGTGGCCCAGGCTATGGGTGGTGGCATGTCGATTACCGGGCCCGATGAGCAGTCTATGGTGCGCGCGGGCATACCCATAGGTGATCTGGGCGGCGGTATGTTTGCGGTTATGGGTATTTTGGCTGCGCTCTATGAGCGCGAGCGCAGCGGTATTGGCCAGCATGTGGATATTTCTATGTTGGATTGCCAGATTTCTATGCTCAATTACATGGCGACCATGCATTTTCTCTCCGGCGAAGACCCTTACCCCATAGGCAATAGCCACTTTGTGCATGTGCCTTACAACACCTTTAGCTGCTCCGACGGTCATATTGTGATCGCAGTGATTACCGACAACTTTTGGCACAACCTTAAACAGGTGGTTGACTGCCCCGAATTTGATAACCAAAAATACGACACCCAGCCGGGCCGCTGGGAGGATCAACAGATGATCAACAGCACCCTAAACCGGGTGTTGAGTAGCAATAGCTGTGACTATTGGCTGGCCCAGCTGGAGGCGCAGCGTATTCCCTGTGCACCGGTCAATAGCCTTAGTCAGGCGCTGGCAGATACTCAGGTTGTGCATCGCAATATGGTGGTCGATCTAAAGCATCCCAATGGCAAATCTACCAAGGGCCCGGGCAATCCTATCAAGCTGTCGCGCAGCACTGACCAGGATTTTACTGCGGCGCCAACCCTGGGCCAGCACACTGAGGAGGTAATGACCCAACTCCTTAATCTCAGCGTACAACAGGTAGATCAGCTGCGAGAGCAGGGAATAATAAAATGACAGCAAATAGGGTGGTGATCACCGACGTTGGGCCCAGAGACGGCCTCCAGAATCAGCCCAAAATATTGACCCTTGAACAGCGCCTGGCGCTGGTGCAGGCCATAGCAGATGCGGGCGTGCCAAAGATAGAGGTGGGCAGTTTTGTATCGCCCAAAGCGGTCCCTGCCATGGCGGGGACCGATCAGGTATTTGCCAGCCTGGAAAAAGCTCAGTTCGCCACGCCGACCATTGCACTTATTCCCAATATGAAGGGCTATGAGCTTGCGCGGGCTGCTGGGGCCAAAACCGTCACCATGGTGCTGTATGCCAGCGATGGTATGGCGCAAAAAAATGCATCCATGAGCATGGCCCAAGCGGACGAGATTACTCTAGAGATTCTGCGTTTGGCAAAGCAGGATGACATTGAGGTTATTGCCACCATTGCGGTGGCATTTGCCTGTCCGTTTGATGGGCCGACTGAGACATCCGTTGTAGAGAAAGGCGTGGCCAGATTTATGCAGGCTGGAGCCGATCAGGTAGTGCTGGCTGACACCATAGGAGCTGCGCACCCACAGCAGGTACGAGAACTAACAGCGGCACTAGTCGAACAGCATGGCGCTGACCGGTTAGGCTGTCATTTTCACGACACCAGAGCCATGGGTTTGGCCAATGTCTTCGCCGCAGTGGAGTCGGGCATTCGCCGCTTTGACAGCTCTATTGCTGGTCTGGGAGGCTGTCCATTTGCACCGGGAGCCTCGGGAAATGTGGCCACTGATGATATTGCTATGATGTTGCAGCAGATGGGGTTTGATACAGGCATAGATTTAACTAAGTTAATGCTGGCCTCTGATTTGGCTCAGGTATTAACAGGGACAGCCCCCGGAGGGCGATCCAAGCCTTGGCTTCAGGGTTATTTGACCAAGCAGGCGAGCTAGGAGTTTTGCTCTCAGCGCTGGCATAACAATAAATAATAATAAGTATGGTTCGGAGAAAAAAATGAGCTACAGACTAGGGGTAGATGTAGGGGGTACATTCACTGACCTTCTGCTGATTAACGAAGATACAGGCGACACCCA
>JABJOY010000029.1 GCA_018664075.1 Porticoccaceae bacterium
CCACCAAGCACAACTAACTGGGCCCCTGGCTCAAACTCTGGCTTGTCGATATGGTCTTCGCGGATATTGCCATAGCCACCGGCAATCATAATCGGCTTGTGATAACCCCGGCGCTCGCCATCAAAGTCTGCTTCAAAGGTTCTGAAGTAGCCGCAGATATTGGGGCGGCCAAATTCGTTGTTAAAGGCGGCACCACCAATTGGGCCTTCAGTCATAATATCCAGCGCCGAGACGATGCGATCCGGTTTGCCGTAATCCTGCTCCCAGGGCTGCACATAGCCGGGGATCTGCAGGTTGGAGACAGTAAAGCCCACAAGCCCGACTTATGGTTTGGAACCGCGGCCCACTGCACCTTCATCGCGAATCTCGCCGCCTGAGCCTGTACCTGCTCCAGAGTAGGGAGAGATGGCTGTGGGGTGGTTGTGGGTTTCCACTTTCATCAGTAGGTGCACTGGCTCCTGACTGTAGCCATATTCTTTGCTGACTGGATCCGGGTAAAAACGCCCGCCCTCTGTGCCTGCCACGACGGCGGCATTGTCTGAATAGGCGGAGAGTACATTTTCACCGCCGAGATTGTTGGTGTTGCGAATCATGCCAAACAGGGAATGGGGCTGGTCGACGCCATCGATGGTCCAGCTGGCATTAAAGATTTTGTGCCGACAGTGCTCTGAGTTGGCCTGGGCAAACATCATCAGCTCGGCATCCGATGGGTTGCGCTGTAGCTCTTCAAAGCTGGCAACCAGGTAGTCTATTTCATCCTCTGCCAGGGCCAGCCCCAGCTCCACATTGGCCAGTTTGAGCGCAGGCGCACCCCCGGCCAGAATATCCACCTGGGTCATGGCTGCAGGCTGCTGGTGGCTGAACAGTGCCTCGGCCTGCTGGAGGTCGGTAAATACTGTCTCGACCATGCGATCCCTAAGCAGCTCACCCAATTGCTGCAACTGCTGGGTACTAAGAGATTGATTAGCACTTATATAGTAGGCTGTGCCGCGCTCAACCCGCACCACATTAGTTAAGCCACAGTTGTGGGCGATATCGGTTGCCTTGCTCGACCAAGGGGAAATAGTGCCGGGACGGGGCACCACCAGCAACAGGTTGCCATCGGTGGACACTGACTCTTCGCTGGGGCCATAGGTCATTAGCGCTTTTAATGTTGTCTGCTCCGCATCTGACAATGGCTCGCTGACTTCGGCAAAATGAACATGTTCAGCCGCCACCGACTCCACAGAGGGAACGATTTTTTGCAGGCTGGAGAGTAGTTTTCGACGTCGAAAGTCAGACAGAGATGGTGCGCCGCTGAGGATTATCATGGATGGCTGGTCTCAAAAATCGTCAATTGGGAAAGGCGCGTATTCTAGCAGGAAAAAACCTTGTTTAGGCAGATAGAATTCGCTAAACCATGGACAATTATTGGCGTCTGAATAACAATGCAATTAAAGCTTGCAGCATTGCCTGGGTGAGGTGTCACAAAAAATAATGCGGGAACTATCCATCAGACTGAGAAAACTGCGCAACCGGGCTATTCTGGTTGTGCTGCTGATGGTTTTTGCCGGCTATCTTTCTAAAAGTACCCAGCAGACCGATCTGGCTATTGTTAAGGCCAAGGGGCGACTGGTGATGCTGACACTGCCTGGCCCAACCACTTACTTTGAAGATGGCCGCGGCAAAAATGGTTTTGACTACCTGCTGGCCAAGGCCTTTGCCGACAGCCTCGGGGTGGAGCTTGAAGTTAAGGTAGTACCAACACTGCGCCGCCTGCTGCTCTCTGTGGGCGGCCCTCAGGGTGATTTTGCGGCGGCTAATCTGGTAAAAACCGCGGTTCGCGACAAGTCCCTAAGCTTTGCCAAACCCTATCTGGAAGTGACTCAAAAACTGATTTATCGCGGTGGCAGCAAGCGCCCCAGATCACTGGACCGCCTTGAGGGCGAGTTGGTGGTAATCGCCGATTCTTCCCACAGTGAGAACCTGACAAAATTAAAAGATGAGCACCCCAACCTGGAGTGGCGGGAACAGGACAATGCCGAGATGAGCGATCTGATACGCAAGGTCCATGATGGCGAGATCAGCTACAGTGTAGTGGACTCCCTCTCCTACCTGATCAATCGCCATATCTATCCCAAGGCGCGCAGTGCCATGAATATCTCGGAGCCCCAGCCTATTGCTTGGGCTTTTCCCAGCCATAACGATGGCACGGTGCTGGCGGCAGCCAATGCTTTTCTGGAGGACTACATTGCCTCGGGGGAGCTACAGTCACTAACCGATCAACTGCTGGCACAGACAGAAAATTTCTCCGCCTCAGATAGCCATCGCCTAGGTAAACTGGTGGCAAATCGCCTGCCCAAATATGAGCCGCTGTTCCGCGAAACAGCCGCTGAATTCGGTGTTGACTGGCACCTGCTGGCCGCTGTGGCCTATCAGGAGTCCCACTGGAATCCCAAAGCTAAATCACCCACTGGAGTGCGCGGCCTGATGATGCTGACCCTGGGTACAGCGAAAGAGATGAAAGTAGAAAACCGTCTGGATGCGGCCCAGAGCATGAAAGGCGGTGCAGCTTACCTGCTTAAGCTTAAAGCCCGGCTGCCCAAGCGTATCCTTGACCCAGACCGCACGCTTTTTGCTCTGGCTGCCTACAATGTGGGCTTTGGCCATCTGGAAGATGCCCGGGTACTCACTGTGCGCAATGGCAAAAACCCTGATAGCTGGGAAGATGTGCGCACCCATTTGCCACTGCTAAGCAAAAAAGAGTTCTATTCCACGGTTAAATATGGCTATGCGCGGGGTGGCGAGCCGGTGCTCTATGTGGACAATATTCAGTATTACAAAACCTATCTGCAGCTCTATTCCCTGTCTCGACAGGATCCGGTACTGGACAGTGAATATGAGGTGGACGCCGCTGCCCCGGTGGATTGGGATAATGCCCTGCCATCACTGTAGGGCGCTTGGTTAACGACTGCGCTTGCGGCGAAAAAACTCACTGATTAGCTCACTGCACTGCTGCTCTAGCACCTGACCCTGCCATTCAATGGAATGATTAAAATGACTGTTATCCATAAGTTGCAACTGACTGGTTAAGGCACCGGCGCGGGGCTCTTTGGCGCCAAAACAGATCCGCTGAATACGCGCGTGAATCATGGCGCCAACACACATGGTGCAGGGCTCAATGGTGACATAGAGATCACAGCCGGTCAGGCGGTAGTTGCCCAATGTGGCTGCAGCCTGCCGCAATGCGACTATCTCGGCATGGGCCGTGGGGTCACAGCCGGAGATCGGCTGGTTGTAACCCTCGCCAATCACGGTATCACCCTGCACCACCAGCGCACCCACCGGGACTTCATCCGCAACGCCAGCCTCGGCCGCCAACTCTAGGGCCCGGGCCATATAAAATTCATCTCGGTTCACGTTATTGCCACTCTATATTGTCACCTATTAATTCCAGCCCTTCAGTACAGCCTTTAAAATAGCGTAGAATCGGGGCTTTGAGTCGAGCCACTGAGCCAGCCCCTATTAATAGCCAAACTAGCACCCAAGCTGATGTTAAAACAATAGACATTCAACCTGACTGGAAAACTGAATTTAGCCGCTGCATCAACTCAACTGACGAGTTGCTCAATTATTTACAGCTCGACCCACAACAGCTCTCGGTCAGCCAGCAGGCTGCTCTCAGTTTTCCCATGCAGGTGCCATGGCCCTTTGTGCGGCGCATGGAGGTCGGCAACCCAGATGACCCATTATTGTCTCAGGTGTTGCCGATCGACGCAGAGATGCAAACCATGCCGGGTTTCAGCCCGGATCCACTCAAAGAAGCTGATCACAATCCAGTGCCCGGTATTGTACATAAATACCGCAATCGACTGCCGCTAATTGTCAGCCCCCACTGTGCCATCAACTGTCGCTATTGCTTTCGCCGTCACTTCCCCTATGAGGAAAACCGTCAGAGCAAAGAGCAATGGCAACAGGCATTAGCCTATATAAGTAGCATGCCAGAGATCAATGAAGTGATCTTCAGCGGCGGTGACCCTCTGGCGGCCAATGATAAATTTCTCGGCTGGCTAACCGAGCAGATCGCGAATATCCCTCATATCAAGCGTCTGCGCATTCACAGTCGTTTGCCTGTAGTGATTCCGTCGCGGATTAATCAGCAGTTTTTTGGCTGGGCAACCACAACCAGGCTCAAGCCAGTTATGGTTTTGCATATTAACCATGGTAATGAAATCAATGATGAGCTGGCAGCCAGTATCGCCCAATGTTCAGCCAATGGAATTCTGATGCTTAACCAGACGGTACTGTTGAAAGGTATTAATGATGATGCGGAAATATTGAGTGCCCTGTCTGAGAAACTGTTTGATTGCGGTGTCACTCCTTATTACCTGCACCTGTTAGACCAGGTGCAGGGTGCCAGTCACTTTGATGTAGGCAGGGATAAAGCCAAACAGATTTATGCACAACTGCAGGCCCGCCTGCCGGGGTTTCTGGTACCTAAACTGGTGACTGAAATAGCAGGAAAAAGATCTAAAACCCAAATCATTTCCGTAGGTGAATAGCCTGACCGCCCAGTCATGTAACGACTAGTTGTTACCTAATCACGACTATCGTATCTTTAAAAAAAGTAGCGTACACTGCGGGGTGAGGGCAATGGAGCTGTCTTCGTTATATCAGTGTGGCTATGAGCTCAGACCCCTTCTGATTTGATTAAAAATAATAATAATCAAAAGCCTATAACCAACACTTAATTTATATTTAAACACACAAAATATCTCGGGGGAGATTTATGAAATCTAATACTTTTTGGAAATTAAACGCCATTGCAGCAGCCGTGATTGCTGGTAGCACTATGGTTCCTGTTGCCGCTATCTCAGCTGACGAAATGGTTGAAGAGATTGTTACTGTTGGTGCTCGCGCAAAAGCCCGTTCTGTAACCGATTCTGTGGCTGCTGTTGATGTTATCAGTGCATCAGAGCTGACCAACCAAGGCGATGTAGACGTCACCAACCTTTTACGAAATTCTGTACCTTCCTACTACGTAAACGATCAGCCAATCAGTGACGCGGGAACGATGGTTCGTCCACAAGGCCTTCGCGGCATGGCAGCTGACCACACTTTGATTCTGGTTAACGGCAAGCGTCGTCATCGCTCCTCTGTAATCCTCTGGTCTGCCGGTGGTATTTCAGACGGTGCACAGGGTCCCGATACAGCGGTAATTCCAGGCTTGGCATTGAAAAACATTGAAGTACTGCGCGATGGTGCAGCCTCTCAGTACGGTTCAGATGCCCTTGCAGGCGTGATCAACTTTAACCTGAAAGATGCAAGCGAAGGCGGCAGCATTGAAGTCCGCACCGGTGAATATAGTGAAGGCGATGGTTCCATGACTTATGTGTCAGGCAACTTCGGCATGCCACTTGGCTCTAATGGTTTTGTAAACACTACCTTTGAGGTTGGTTCAAGCGACGAAACTGATCGCTCAGTCCAGAGGACTGATGCTGCGACACTCATTGCAGATGGATACGAAGGTGTGCCGCAACCAGCCATGAAATGGGGTCGTCCAAACGTTGATGACGACATGAAGTTATTTATCAATTTTGGCGCTGATCTTGGCAATAACACCGAAGTATATGGTTATGCGAACACAACCACACGAGACATTGACGGTGGTTTTTACTTCCGTAATCCAACAAATCGTGGCGGTGTTTACGCTAGCACCAATGACAATGGTACGCCAGGTGAGGATAATGACGATGATGATTTCAATCAGTTGCTCGTGGGCGCAATCAATGGCGCCGACTGTAGCGCATATGAGGTAAACTCAGACCGTGAAACTGATGCTACGAAAGCAGCTTTAGCAGCAGCAATCACAGGGTTGAAAGCTGATGATAACTGCTTCAACTTCAATGAGACCATTCCTGGAGGCTTTACACCTAGATTCGGTGGTACTGTTACCGACCAAGCATTCCTCTTCGGTTTAAAAGGGGAAATGGCTAATGGGATGACTTGGGATGTGAGTTCTTACTACGGTA
>JABJOY010000030.1 GCA_018664075.1 Porticoccaceae bacterium
TATAGTCAAACTATGATCGATGTCTTGCCTATCATTGGTGCGCGTCCGCCCTTTGGTAATAAATTTCGCAAGAATATAAGCAAAATTCTTGGCTCAATCTAACCGAAATAGGAGAGTTATAGTGACTATAAATCGACAATGGCTATTAGCCGAGAGACCTACTGGGATGGTTGGTCCACATAATTTCAAGTACGCTGAAACTCCGATTCCTAAGCCGAAAACTGGTGAGGTTCTGGTAAAGAATCTTTACTTGTCATTTGATCCGGCACAGCGAAACTGGATGGTTGACCGCAAGGCTTATCTACCGCCAGTGGCCATCGGAGAGCCCATGCGGGCAGGTTCTGTTGGGGAAGTAATAGAGTCGCATCATGGGGATTTTGAGGTGGGCGATCTAGTGCAAACGACCGGCTATTGGCAAGACTATGTTGTTGCAGCTCCCGGTGAAGGCCCAATGGGTTTGGTTAAATTGCCAGCAGGAGTATCGCCTGAAATGATGTTGTCTGTGCTCGGTATAACCGGGCTCACGGCCTATTTTGGCTTGCTGGAGATTGGTCAGCCTAAAGCCGGTGAAACCGTTCTTGTTTCTGGAGCTGCAGGTTCTACTGGCTCGTTTGTCGGTCAGATCGCAAAAATTAAGGGTTGCCGTGTCGTAGGTATTGCTGGTGGTCCAGATAAGTGTCGGTGGTTAAAAGAGACTGCCGGCTTCGACGCCGTCATCGACTATAAAAATGAAGATGTTAATGCACAAATTGCTCATCACTGCCCCGACAAGTGGGACGTATTTTTCGATAACGTAGGCGGCCCCATCCTCGAGGCAGCCCTAGATCACGTTAATCTGCGTTCTCGCATTGTTTTATGTGGCAGCATCTCCGGTTATAACGCGACTGGACCTATACCTGGGCCCTCAAATTTGGCGAACCTAACCATTAACCGAGCGCGCATGGAAGGATTCGTTATTTTGGATTACATGCCGCGAGCGATGGAGGCTGTCCAAGAACTAATGGGCTGGGTTTCATCAGGCCAATTAATTTATCAGGTCGACTTACAGGAAGGGTTTGAAAATATCCCTGCCACTTTACAGCGGCTTTATGCCGGGCAAAATCTTGGTAAGCAGCTACTCAAAATAAGCTCCTAAAAATAGCCTCATAAAAATAACCAGTAGGATCGCCATGACACACATCATACCCAAACAGCGCAAGGACATACCTGAGTTAGAACCGATGTTGCAAATGGTAGAGGCATCGATGGGCTTTCTGCCAACATCCATGATGACCATGGCACATTGGCCAGAACTGACTCAAGCTTTCGGGGGTCTTGGGGCAACGGTTCTAAACAGCGGTGAACTAGATGCTGGGTTAAAGCAAATGATTGCATTCGCGGTGAGTAACGCAGCGGGTTGCCGTTATTGCCAAGCACATACCGCTAACTCAGCACAAAAAAATAATGTCAGCGCAGAAAAAATAAAAGCGATATTTGAGTTTGAGAAAAACGACTTATTTTCTGAGCAGGAGAAAGCGGCGCTGCGGGTGGCAGTGCATGCGGGCATGGTACCCAATGGAGTAGACGCTGAGCACATGGATGAGTTGTCAAGACACTTTAGTGAGAAGCAGGCTGTAGAAATTGTGGCGGTAATTTCATTATTTGGTTTTCTGAATCGCTGGAACGACACAATGGCAACCACCTTGGAAAGCTCGCCTAAGAGCTTTGCAATGGACCAACTCGCCTCGCAGGGTTGGGTTGCAGGCAAGCATCAATAACCACTGATCAATTGCATATACAAAAGCGACTGAGCTTTAACTAAATTGTTGGAAAATTAATATGAAAAAACTTAATTTGTACGATCAACTCAACGCTGCTTCACTTCTGTTGGTGTCACCCGAGTGGGGAAAAGTAAAAGCGGCCCGTAAGTCGGCGGTATCGTTTGAAACGCCGGATGTCGCTATCCCCACGGAATTCCGCGCCATTGCGGGCCGCAATATTCGCCTTGCTGAAGCTGGGCCAGCCGATGCACCGCTGGTGGTTTTACTCAGCCCGTTCCCAGAAAGTATTTTGAGTTTTACCGGTTCCTGGCAAGCACTGACAGAGAAATGTCGGGTAATTGCCATTGATCTACCGGGGTTTGGTGCTTCTCAAGGCGACCGCAACGATATGTCACCTACCGCTCAGGGTGCTCATCTGGCTGCGATCTTTAATGAGCTTGACCTGCATGATATTCATCTTGTCGCGCCGGATGTGGGAATGGGAGCAGCGCTCGCCTATGTACTCAACCATAAGCATCGTGTGAAAAGTTTAGTGGCTGGGCATGGTGTCGGTGCACCTGGCCCGTTCAAACTGGCGTTTATGATCAATATGTTGGCCAAATTTGGTTTTATGCGTTTTATGACGGGTTTGTTAGGTGCTGGGCCACTCATCGCTTTTTCGGCAAAACTTGGGTCTATCCGTCATCGGGCCAACCCTAAGCAAATAGATGACTATAAACGGTCTTACTCGGGCCGCGCCCCTGAAGTGGTTTACTGGTTTAAAGACTTTCGTTCCAAAGCTTCAGAGCTGGCAGGTCGAGTGAAAGAAATCGATATACCCACCTTGGTTTTCTGGGGTGAGCTCGATGTGCTGTTCGACCCCAGCAATGCTGAATATCTCGATGCCGCCTTGCCGCAAAGCAAGGTACAAATTTTACCTGAAGCAGGCCATCTTGCCTGGGCTGATCAACCAGAATTATTCGCCGAAATGATTATTGATTGGGTAGAAACTGCACATAAATAAGTTTGGTTTTATCTTTAAAATTGGTGGCTAGAATAGAGATTAATAAAAAGCTGGCTAAAACAACATTAGGAGTTAAACAGGATGTCCGTTTATATCATTGCTAGATTTAACATACATGATCGAAGTGAATACGATCAATACTCAGCTGGTTTCCAAGAGGTGTTCAAAAAGTTCGATGGGAGGATGTTGAGTGTCGATGAGGATCCGTTGGTATTGGCGGGCACTTGGGATGATACAAGGTCGGTAATTATTGAGTTCCCATCACAACAATCTGCTTTAGCTTGGATGAACTCCGACGACTATCAAGCGATCGCGAAACACCGTGACGCCGGTAGCACAGCCAACTCGATATTAGTTAAGGGATTAGAAACTTAGAAGACCCAAAACTGGCCGGGTACTGGGCTTGCCTGTCCCTGGCCCTCTAAGACGGGGATAGGTGAGTCCCAAACAGATTTACCTTGACCTCTCCCGTCATGGCCGCAAAATAATTAGCTAGAAAGCCTCTCGCGTTCAGACTTAGGATCAGCCAAAGGAATCGCCGAAAGCAAATTCTTGGTATAAGGCTCTTTAGGGTTAGCCCAAAGAGTCTCCGTCTTACCCTCCTCGATCAGCGAACCACGTTGCATCACCAGCACCCGATCAGAAATATAGCGAACCACCGACAGATCATGAGAGATAAACATCATAGTTAGATTGTGCCGCTCAACTAAATCAAGAATCAGATCTAACACCTGAGCCTGAATCGTCACATCCAATGCCGACACCGGCTCATCAGCAATAATCAACTCCGGCTTAGTCGCAATCGCCCGACCAATCGCAATACGCTGCCGCTGCCCACCAGAAAATTCATGGGGATACTTGCGCATACTGGCCCGAGCCAGACCCACATCATCCATCAACTGCTGCACCTGCTGCTCAATATTGTTGCTATTGGCAAGACCGTGGTACAGCAGAGGCTCGACCAGAGTTTGATAGACCGTCATGCGCGGATTAAGCGACGCATAGGGGTCCTGAAAAATCATCTGCATACGCTGCCGCCAGGGCACCAGCTGAGATGAACTTAACCCACTTATAGGCGTGCCATTAAAACTAACAGAGCCAGATGTGATAGGCACCAGCTGCATAATAGAGCGGCCAACGGTAGATTTGCCCGAACCTGACTCACCAACCAAACCAAGAATCTCCCCCCGCTGAATCGACAGGGAGACATCATCCACCGCCTTCACCTGACGCTTCTCAGCGCGAGCGGCAGGGCTGGAATAATCGTTAAAATAGGTTTTTAAATGACTCACCTCAATCAGAGGCTGGCCCTCCTCAGCCCGGTTAGCCATAGTTTTGGCCCCCTCAGGAATCGCCGCCAGCAACCGCTTGGTATAGCTGTCACTGGTGCGATAAAACACCGACTCCGTATCCGCAGCCTCTCGCACAGTGCCCTCGCACATCACAATCACATTGTCGGCAATACCAGCCACCACGCCCAGATCATGGCTGATAAAAATTACCGCCATATCGCGCTTCTGTTGCAGCTGTTTAATCAGCTCCAGAATCTGCGCCTGAATAGTCACATCCAGAGCCGTGGTGGGCTCATCGCAAATCAAAAGCCGCGGCTCATTGATCAGCGCCATTGCAATCATCACCCGCTGGCGCATACCGCCGGAAAACTCATGGGCGTAACAGTTAAAGCGGGCAGGTGCATCCACAATGCCCACCTCGTCCAGCAGTTCAACAGCCCGCTTGCTGGCATCCTCCCGACTCAGGCGGCGAGCCTTATCCGGATGGTAGATCAGCGGTTCAATCAGCTGCTCACCAATACTGATAAAAGGATTTAGAGACGTCATCGGATCCTGAAAAATAATCGCGATATCATTGCCGCGGAAATGTTGCATGCGCTCCAGGCTGCAGCTTAGTAGATCCTCGCCATCAAACAGGGCAGTGCCGCCTTCGATTTTGGCCGGAGGTTTGGGCAGCAGATCCAACAGACTGTAACAGGTCACTGACTTGCCCGAGCCAGATTCACCGACAATGGCTAAGGTCTCGCCACTGTCCACCGAGAAGCTGACATCATCCACAGCTTTGACCACACCATCTCTGGTGTGAAAGTAAATCTTGAGTCCATTGACATCGAGAAGGGCCATTGCGCAGTTCCTTTATTAGTCTTTCGACGTGCGCGGATCCAGAGCATCGCGCAGGCCGTCGCCAAGAAAGTTCAGGGCAAACAGCGTAAGAGATAAAGTGACCCCTGGGAAGATTAGCAGCCAGGGATACTCCTCCATGGTTTCAACACCATAATTAATCAGCAGACCCCAAGAGCTCTCCGGCGGCTGAATACCCAGGCCCAGAAAACTTAAAAAAGCCTCCAGCAACATAACACTGGGAATGGTTAAGGTGGTGTAGACAATCACCGGGCCCAAAGTATTGGGAATAATATGACGGCGGATAATAGTCCATTGGGACAGACCCAATGAATAGGCCGCCTCAACAAATTCCTGTTTGCGCAGACTCATCACCTGACTGCGCACAATGCGCGCCATGGTCAGCCATTCCACCGCACCAATAGCCAAAAACAGCAGCAGAATATTGCGCCCAAACACCACCATCAGCAGCACAATAAAAATCATAAAGGGCAGGGCGTACATAATATCGACAATACGCATCATCACCGCATCCACGCGACCGCCAACAAAACCGGCAATAGCGCCCCAGAGCACACCAATCACCAGAGCCACCGCAGTTGCGATAAAGCCCACCATAAGTGACACCCGACCACCGTACATGATGCGCGTCAGCATATCGCGGCCAAAGATATCCGTGCCCAGCCAATGTTCCAGACTGGGTGCTGTGGCGCCCAGCATTAGATTCTGTTCCTCATAACCATAGGGCGCGATCCAAGGTGTTAGTAGAGACACAATACAGAGCAGGGCGATCACTCCAAGACCAAACAGAGCGAGATAATTTTTGCTCAGTTTGATCCAGGCATCTCGCCACAAAGAGCTGCCTTTTTCTTCCATAGCTTGCAACCTATCCATTAGCTCTCTCCTCCCGCCTGCTGACGCAGTTTAGGATTAAGCCACAGGGCAAGCATATCCGAGAGCAGATTAAACAGAATAATCAGCGTGGCAAAGAACACCGTCATACCCAAAATCATAGTGTAGTCGCGATTAAAGGCCGCTTGCACATAGAAGCGCCCCAGCCCCGGAATCTGGAAAATAGTCTCCACCACAAAGGAGCCGCCGAGCAGACCGGCAAAGGCAGGTCCCAAAAATGCCACCACCGGAATCAAGCCACCCCGCAGGGCATGCTTAAAAATAATCAGCGGTTCGGACAGGCCTTTGGCCCTGGCAGTGCGAATGTAATCCTGAGATAGAACCTCGAGCATCCCGCCTCGAGACAGCCGCGCTATATAGGCAGCATATCCTGTACCCAGAGTGATGGCCGGCAGAATTTTATCCCCGGGAATATCCCCCCAGCCGGAGACCGGCAGCCATTCCAGATGAATACCAAATACCAGAACCAGTATTGGCCCAAGCAAAAAAGAGGGCATGCAGATACCCAGCATGGCCGCCGACATGGGCAGATAGTCCTGCATAGTATTGGGGCGCATGGCAGCCAGCACACCGGCACTAATACCAATAATCAGCGCCACCAACATGGCATACATAGCCAGTTCCGCGGTGGCTGGCAGGCCCGCAGCAATCAGCTCATTGACCGTGCGCCCGGAATATTTAAAGGAAGGCCCAAGGTCCCCCTGCAGTACATCACCCAGATAGCTGACATATTGCTGCCACAGCGGCTGGTCGAGATTGTACTGGGCTTCCAGCGCGCGAATAACCTCTGGCGGTACCGCCTTATCTGCGGAGAAAGGGCCGCCCGGAGCACTGTGTACCAGAAAGAAAGTGGCGCTGATAACAATTAGCAATACAGGAATAGCCTGCAATAGACGGTTAAAGGCAAATCTAAGCATTATTGCTGGCCCCCATTGTCAGGCTCCAGATAGATTTCACTAAAGGACGGTTGGTTAAGAATATTGCCACTAAAGTTCTTTACCGAAGGATCCACCAGATTGTTAGAAGTGTAAATATAAATAGGTATCACCGGCATATCCGCCAGCAGCATCTTCTCAGCCTGAGTAAAGATTTCCAGTCGCTCCTCCTGGGTTTTAGCCTCCGGAGCATGTTTTAAAATCAACTCGTCATAGACCGGGTTACACCAGCCAGTGCGGTTATTGCCTCCATTGCAGAGAAACATATCGAGAAAGTTATTGGGGTCAACATAGTCGCCAATCCAGCCTGCTCTGCCAATCTGATAATCTTTCATGCTGACGCTATTGAGATACACCTTCCATTCCTGGTTGAGCAATGTGACATCAATATTAAGATGCTTCTTCCACATCTGCTGAATGGCCACCGCCAGTTTGCGATGGCCCTCACTGGTGTTGTAGAGAATCTCGGTGCTGGGAAAGCCCTCACCGTTAGGGTAGCCAGCATCCGCCAGCAGCTGTCGGGCAGCCTCAGGGTCAAAGCGCAAATCGCTCTCGGGGTAATAACCCATAGTGCCCGGTGGGGTGATGGCATAGGCAGGTATCTGACCGGCTTTAAGAATGCGCTGGGTCAGCTGATCCCGATCAATAGTCATACCCAGAGCCCGGCGCACTCGCTTATCCTGCAACTGTGGAGTCTCTACATTGATGCGATAAAAGTAGATACCCAGATAGGGATCGATACGCAGGGCAGGGTCGTTATTGCTCTGGTAGGTAGCAATCTTGTCCGCAGGCACAGTGCCGCTGTAATGCAGTTGTCCGGCCCGGAACATGCGCTCTTCGGTAATCGCATTTTCAGTTGGGTAGTAGACAATTTCATTGAGGCGCACATTGTCTGCATTCCAGTAATAGGGGTTGCGCTCGACCACCACCCGGCGATTGATTTTCCAGTCCCGCAGTTGAAAGGCACCATTGCCAACAATATTGCCCTCGTAGGTCCAGCGGGTGCCGCGCTGGTCGGCGCTGCCAAATTTTTCCACGGTGGCCTGGTGCACCGGGTACAGGCTGTAATGATCCAGCAGCTGCAGAAAATAGGGGGTGGGATTTTTTAAGGTCACCTGCAATGTCAGGTCGTCCAGCGCCTTGACCCCCACCTGCTCAAAGTCGCTGATCTCGCCCTCGTAATACTCTTTGGCATTCTCAATAGAGAAGTACATATAGGCATAGAGATTGCCCAGTGCTGGCTGCAATGCGCGCCACCAGGACCAGACATAGTCATGGGCATTGTGTGGGTCGCCATTGGACCAGCGGGCATTGTCCCGCAGGTGGAAGGTATAGACTCGGCCATCGTCGCTGATCTCCCAGGACTTGGCCACGCCCGGTCTGGGCTCAAGGGTTTTGCGATCTTTTAATACCAGCCCCTCCATCAGGGCAATAATAATTTTGTGCTCCGGCACACCAGTGGCGATATGGGGGTCCAGACTCTGAGGCTCGGTGCCATTGCCCCAGTGTAATGTGCCAGTGCGGTTGCCTTTGGAGACATTGTTTTCCGAACTGCCGCAGCTGCCAAGCAGCAGGCTGCTTGTCAGGATCAGGATAATGGCGGAGAGTTGCGAGGCGGTTGAAACTGAGACCTGCGGTTTCATTAAATAAATATCCTTAATTATTGTTATGCCAATCAGCTGCGCAAGCTGGTTTACTCAGTGTAAACAAGCTGGCTGGGGATGTGAAGAATAAGCCCCATCCAGCGCCAGCGCGATAGTTTTTTGACCTCATATTGGCTGGGATGTTGCACTTGCTGCGCAAACCTCGGATAATCCCGCGCTTCGCTTTAATGGTGGCCCCCTTTGGTCCCCTCGCAACAGCCAGCCGCAAACCCCGCCAGGCCCGGAAGGGAGCAACGGTAGTGGTTACGCTGTGTGCCGAGGTGTGGCTATTGGGGGTCATCGCCATTAGCCCTTCCAGCGCTCCAGTTATCTCCCTATAATGAATGCTTTAAACCGAGCAGATGCAGCTATGAGTTATCAGGTTCTAGCCCGTAAATGGCGACCCCGTTCCTTTGCCGAAATGGCGGGGCAGGAGCATGTGCTGCAGGCATTGATCAATGCGCTGGATAATGACCGGTTGCACCATGCCTATCTGTTCACGGGCACCCGCGGTGTGGGCAAAACCACCATCGGACGTATTCTGTCGAAATGCCTGAATTGCGAGCAGGGTGTCAGCTCAGTGCCCTGTGGCACCTGCGCCAGCTGTGTTGAGATAAACGAAGGCCGGTTTATTGATCTGATTGAAGTGGATGCCGCATCCCGCACCGGTGTCGATGATATGCGCGACCTGCTGGATAATGTGCAGTACACGCCGTCCAGAGGTCGCTTTAAGATCTACCTGATCGACGAAGTGCATATGCTATCCAAGTCGAGCTTTGCTGCACTGCTAAAAACCCTTGAAGAACCACCGGCCCATGTAAAGTTTTTGTTTGCCACCACCGATCCGCAGAAGCTGCCCATTACAGTGCTGTCCCGCTGCCTGCAGTTTAATCTGAAAAACCTCAGTGCCGAGCGCATTACCCAGCATCTGCAGTTTGTGTTGGGAGAAGAGAAAGTACCTTTTGAAGAGGCGGCACTCTGGTCGTTGGCGCGAGCTGCAGATGGCAGTATGCGCGACGCCCTGAGCCTTACCGATCAGGCCATAGGCCACGGCGGTGGGCAGATCAATGAGACTGAAGTGAGCTCAATGCTGGGCACTATCGAGCGCAGCTATGTGGTGGATATCTGTATGGCCCTGGCCAGCGGCACAGGGGCTGATGTACTGGCCGCCATTGCCCGCATGGCCGAGCAGGCACCGGATTATGATGCCGCTCTGGCTGACCTGCTGTCGATCTGGCATCAGGTAGCGATTTTGCAGACCGTGCCAGAGGCACTGGACAAAGGGGTTGCCCATTACTCCGAGCTGCTGGATCTGGCGGCGGTAACCAGCAAAGAAGATGTGCAGCTGATCTATCAGATCTGCCTGCTGGGTCGCAAAGATCTGCATCTGGCCGCAGATCTTAAATCCGGTTTTGAAATGGTACTGTTGCGCGCCCTGGCATTTCGTCCCGATGCCAATCCGCCCCTGCGACAGAATATAGAGGTAGACACTCCCCAGGAGGGGGAGCCACCAGCAAAAAAGCCTGAACCTGCAGCTGCTGTAGACGGCCCGGTAGCGGCCGAATCTGCCCCAGCTGCATCATCTCCCGCGCAACTGACCGCGGTGCAGAATATTGACTCCAATGCCGCAGTGGATATCACGCCTGCGGCGGCCCTTAATGAACAACCTCCAGAAGTTGCTCCACAACAAGCAATCATAAAAAAAATATTGCTCCAGGATTTTACCCCCCACAATTGGATCGATATCCGCAAGCAACTCAGCATAGGAGCGTCGCTGGGAGAGATCGCCAGCCATTGCCTGTACCAAGGGCGGCAGGGCAGCCAGTTGCAGTTTCTTATCGACAGTGATGAGACCAGCCTCTACGACGCCGCCCACCAGCAGAGCCTAGCCGAGGCCCTGTCCGATTATTTTGCCCAGCCCCTAAGCGTAGAGATCAGCTTTGGTGTCGCAGAACAAGAGACACCCCGAGCGGTAGATATCCGCGAGAAATCCGAGCGTCTGGCCGAGGCCGTAGACGCTATTAACAGCGATCCATCGGTAATTAAATTTAAACAGCTATTTGATGGCACATTGGATGAGAAGTCCGTGCGGCCCATCGACTAAAACACTCGAGGAAAAAATGGATATCAACAATCTAATGAAACAGGCCCAGCAGATGCAGGAAAAGATGTCTGCCATGCAGGAGCAAGCGGCCAAAGCAGAGGTCATCGGAGAATCTGGCGCAGGTATGGTGCAGGTGGTGATGACAGGCCGTCACGACGTGCGCAAAGTCACTCTGGATCCCTCGCTGATGACTGAAGATAAAGAATTTCTTGAGGACCTGCTGGCCGCTGCCGTCAATGACGCGGTGCGCAAAGTAGAAGCCAAGAGCAAAGATGCTCTAAGTTCAATGACCGGTGGTATGGATCTTCCACCGGGTTTCAAAATGCCATTCTAAACCCTGGGCGGAATTATTTTTGTACGGAAATCTGATCGACCAATTAATTGATGCCCTGCGAGTGCTGCCCGGTGTGGGTGCCAAGTCTGCCCAGCGCATGGCCCTGCAGTTGCTGGAGCGGGACAAGGTTGGCGCCAGCCGCCTGGCGGAGTCCATTCTTGAAGCGGTGGATAAAGTGGGCCGCTGCAATGACTGCCGTACATTGACTGAGCATGATATCTGCGGTATCTGCAGCAACAGTCGACGGCAGAATACACAGATATGCGTGGTAGAAAATCCCGCCGATCTCTATGCCATTGAACAGGCCGGCAGTTTTCAGGGCAAATACTTTGTTTTGCTCGGCCACCTTTCCCCCATCGATGGCATTGGCCCCGAACAGCTGGGTATCGACCAGTTGCTTGAGCGGCTGCGCAATGATCAGGTCAGCGAACTGATTCTGGCCACCAACCTGACCGTTGAAGGTGAGGCCACAGCCCATTTTATTGCCGACAAAGCCAAGGCTCTGGGGGTGGCGGTTTCCCGTATTGCCTATGGTGTGCCCATGGGGGGTGAACTTGAATATGTGGATGGCGGAACCTTGAATATGGCACTGCAAAGCAGAAAGGCGCTGTAGATGAATCATTGGATTGACAGTAATGAAAAGCTACAGCAGATGTGTGATCAGCTGGCCAATGTGGGCAAGCTGGCAGTGGATACCGAGTTTATTCGCACCGATACCTTCTACCCAAAGATCGCGCTGATCCAGATTTCCGATGGCGAGCAATGCTGGCTGGTGGATGTGCTGGCGATTAGTCAGTTTGCGCCTCTTAAAGCGATGCTGGAAGATCAGTCCAAGCTGCTGATTTTTCATGCCTGCGCCGAAGATCTCGAGGTGCTGGAATATGCATTGGATATTTGCCCCGGGCGTATTTTTGATACCCAGATAGCAGCGGGCATTGTCAATATCGGGTACTGCATGGGCTATGCACGGCTGGTGGATTCCATGTTTCAGATCGAACTGGACAAGCAGGAAACCAGATCCGACTGGCTGGCACGGCCATTGACCCAGCGCCAGTTGGACTATGCGGCGGTTGATGTTGAGCACCTCCATGCCATGGAAACAATACTCAGCCAGTTGTTGGCGGAACAGCAGCGTCAGGAATGGTTTGCTGAAGAGACGGCAGCCCTGTTTACTCTGGTGGAAGGACGCAAGGATTATCAGAACTACTATCTGCGCTTAAAAGGCGCCTGGCGCCTGGGAGTCAAATCACTGACAGCCCTCAATCGACTCTGTGACTGGCGGGAAAATACCGCCAGAAAACTGAACAAGCCCCGCGCCCATATTATTAAAGACTCTGTGCTGCTGGAACTGGCCAAGCGCCTGCCGTCGGCCAGCCAGCAGCTCCAGGGTATAGAAGACTGGTATCCAAGATCGGTCAAGCGCCACGGGGATACCGTGCTGCAACAGATTGCCAAAGCCAGCACTGATACGCCAATGGCAGCAATGCCCCAGCCGCTGCCCAAGGCCATTGCCGGGTTGATGCGGGAAATGCGTACCTCGCTCACCGAGGTGGCCGAGTCTATGGCGATTCCTCAAGAATTTTTGTGTAACAAAAAAGAGCTCGAAGAAATTTTGCGCAGCTCAATGGAGGGCCAGTGCCAATGGCCTGTAAGATTGACCCAGGGATGGCGACAAGCCAGAGTACAACCCGCACTTCAGGCGGTGCTAAATGGCACTGAATTATTATGACTGCAAACGTAAACAACAAAATCCTCTGTGATATTTACAAGGGCGATAAAAAAGAAGAGATGTATCTCTATGTGCCCAAAAAGATTGGGCAGAATGAGTTGGAGGATATACCAGAGGCATTGCTGCAGAGCTTTGGTGAGCTCACATTGGTGACGACCTTGGTATTAACTGAATCGAGAAAGCTGGCCCGGGCCGATATTCACAAGGTCATGGCGGAGCTTAATGAAACCGGGTTTTATCTGCAGATGCCACCGGTTAAGTTTCCCCTTGACGAGCAGCAGAAGTAACTATTTATGACCCAGTTCTGGCAGACAAAAACCCTGGAGCAGATGAACACAGAGGAGTGGGAATTACTCTGTGATGGCTGTGCGAAATGTTGTCTGGTCAAACTGCAGGATATGGATAACGACGAGATTTTCTATACTAATGTCAGCTGCGAATTGCTCGATACTGAAAGCTGCAGGTGCAGCAATTATGAAGGCCGTCACCAGGTGGTAGATGACTGCATAAAGCTTGATAGAGAGAATATTCACTCATTGGCCTGGCTGCCAAAAAGCTGTTCCTATCGATTGATTGCCGCGGGCCAGGAACTGCCGGAATGGCATCATTTAATCAGTGGCTCCCGGGAGACCATCCATAGCTATGGGGTTTCATTGCAGGGGCAGATCGTGTCCGAACTCAATGTCAGTGATGACGATATAGAAGACCATATTATTCAGTGGGTTGATTAGCAGGTTGGTGAAATATGTATAGTGCAGAAAATTATTTATGGGGCTGGGTAGCTTATTCCGCAGGAGCCCTGTGCCTGCTGTTTTGTCTGTGGCTGCTGGTGCGCAAAATTGGCATCGCTGCCATTCGCCATATTATTTTACTGCTGGCCACTGTGGCGCTGTTTACACCAGTAACTGCCTACCGCGATGACCCCCATCTGGCCCCGGCCTTTTTTGTCAGTCTCTACGAAGGGCTGCTGGCCTCTGGTGACGATATGGGCTTTCAGCGTGGGCTGGCACCTATTATGGCCATTGGTGTTATCAGCATACTGTTTTATCTTATTAGCCGCCTGATTATCAGTCGTATCAGAAAACCCGGCAGCAAAGCTGCGCCAGAACAGACCCAGCAAGCAGAATAATAAAAACTAAACCCTTCCCAGGGAGCTACCCATGAGTCAAAAAATAACTGCCAGCACCTTGCGCATTGGCAAGCGCTATCGTGCCGAGCGGGTGGATGATAACTACGATGCCATTGTGATTGGCTCTGGTATAGGTGGCTTAACCAGTGCCGCGCTGCTGAGCCAGATGGGCCAAAAAGTCCTGGTGCTGGAACAGCATTACACCGCCGGGGGCTTTACCCATGCCTACGAGCGCAATGGCTATGAGTGGGATGTAGGGGTGCACTATATCGGCGATATGGGGCGCAAGAGCACCGGCCGCGGACTGTTTGACTATATCAGCGGTGGCAAGCTGGAATGGGCGGAGATGGATCCTGTTTACGACCGCATTATTCTCGGTGACGAGCAGTTTGATTTTGTCTCCGGCAAAGAGAATTTTAAGGACAGCCTTAAACAGCAGTTTCCGGATGAAGCCGATGCCATTGACCAGTATGTGGAGTTGGTGCTTAAGACCGGCAAATTTATGGGCAATATCAGCCAGCTAAAAGCCATGCCCAATATGATGGGCAAGCTAATGTCACTGTCGAGCAAAAACAAATTGCCCGACTATGCATTGGACACTTCCTACAATGTGCTCAAGGGCCTGACCGACAATGAAAAGCTGATTGCCGTGCTGTGTGGACAGTGGGGCGACCATGGTTGCCCACCCAAAGAATCAACCTTTCTGATGCACGCGCTGATTGCCGGACATTATTTTAATGGCGGTTTCTATCCTGTGGGTGGAGCCTCAAAAATTGCTGAAACCATAATTCCGCAAATTCAGGCCTCCGGTGGTGATGTATTTACCTACGCCGATGTGGAAGAAATTCTGGTGCACAAGAATACTGCGGTCGGGGTAAAAATGGTCGATGGCCACTGTATTTATGCCCCCACTGTAATCAGCAATGCCGGGGTGGTGAATACCTTTTCCAGGCTGCTGCCCCAGGCAGTCAGTGACAAGCTGGGTTATGCGCAAAAGGCCACAGCCCTGGAGCGTTCCATGTCCCATGTGGGCATGTATATAGGCTTAAAAGGTACTGCAGAAGAGTTGCAGTTACCAAAAACCAATCTGTGGATCTATCTGGATCAGCACCATGATAAAAATGTTGCGGCCCTTAGGGCAGATCCCAATGCGCCACTGCCACTGGTCTATGTGTCCTTTCCCTCGGCCAAGGACCCGGATTTCCAGCGCCGCTATCCCGGCCGCTCCACCATTGAGATTGTCTCTGGCCCCTGCGACTACGAGCAGTACCGGCAATGGGCGGATAAAACCTGGGGCAAGCGCGGCGATGATTACGAGGCCCTAAAGCAGGATCTGTCCGACCGCATGCTGGCAGCACTGTACAAGCAAATGCCCCATCTGGAGGGCAAGATAGATTATTCCGAGGTGTCGACACCATTGTCCACTAGCCATTTCTGCCGCTACGAGCATGGTCAGGCCTACGGTCTGGCCCATACCAAAGATCGCTTCGAACAGGATTGGCTAAAGCCAGCCACCAAGCTGCCCGGCCTGTATTTAACCGGCCAGGATGTGGTGAGCTGCGGTGTGGTGGGCGCGTTGATGTCGGGCATGATCGCCGCCATGTCAGTGGTGGGCCTGCGCGGGGCTGGGGAACTGCTTAAGAAGATCAAATCCGGTGTGGTGATTTAATCTTCTTAAGATTGCCCTGTGTTTTGTCCTTTAGTGAATACCGTGCATATGCTTTCGCAGTATTGGCGAGATCAGCAGCATAAACACACCCACCCCACAGCCAATATAAAACAGAAAGGTAAATAGCTCGTTGTAGCTGGCCAGTGCCGTGGCTGTATCAATGGTTTCAGTGGCGGCGTTATCTATGGCCGCGATTTTTGATAGCTGGGCAGCAACAAACTCGGAATAGGCCGTGGCCAGAAACCAGGTGCCCATCATCAGGCCAACAATACGCGGCACTGACAGCTTGGTCACTGCAGACAGGCCCACCGGGGAGAGGCACAACTCACCCATGGTATGCAGCAGATAGGCCAGTACCAGCCACCAGCCGATAACCAGACCAGTCTCATTGGTGTTGGCAGCGCCAATCATTAGAGCGCCAAAGCCCAGTCCGGCAAAGATAATACCCAGACCAAATTTCACCGGTGTGCTGGGCTCCCAGCCCCGGCGGCCAAGAACAATCCAGGCTGAGGCAAACAATGGTGCCAGCAAGATAATAAAGGCAGCATTAAATGAACCGTACTGGCTGGCGCTAAGATCAACCCCAAACAGAGCCCGGTCGGTAACCCGGTCGGCAAACAATGTCATGGAGGCAGCAGACTGCTCAAACAGCGCCCAAAACACCACGGTAGAGAATATCAGCACCATCATTACAATCAGTCGGCCCCGCTCCACAGCATCGCATTTTTTCAGTACAAAAAAGATCAGCCAGGAGATAACCGCCAGGCTCAGGCCATTGAGCAGCCACTCCACCCTGTGGCTGTGCTGAACCATATTCCAGATCAGAGCCACTGAGGCAATGGCGGCGAGATAGATCGCCCATTCTTTATTAACCCCAATCAATGAGGGCTGTTTGAGCAAGGCGGGATCATGGGGTTCCGCATGGCCCTGCAAATAGTTTTGGCCAGCCTGAAACACCAGTAGACCAAAGGCCATGCCAATGCCTGCGGCACCAAAGCCGTAGCCCCAGCCGTAGGTTTCACCCAGATAGCCGCACAGCAGGGTGGCAAACAGAGCCCCCATATTGATGCCCATATAAAAAATGGTAAAACCTGAGTCCCGGCGGGGGTCATTTTCCTCGTAGAGCTTGCCGACAATGGTAGAAATATTGGGTTTTAGAAAGCCAACCCCAATAATAATTAATGACAGGGACAGGTAGAAAACATCCAGAGCAGCATAGTCTCGAACCACGGTTTCACCTTGCACAAAGGCCTGCTGGCCCTCATAGGCCATGCCCAGATGGCCAAGTACCAGCAGGCAGCCACCAAAGGTCACAGATTTGCGCATACCCAGATAGCGGTCGGCCAGCAGTCCTCCAACCACCGGCATGGCGTAGACCATAGCCGCATAGCTGGCCAGCACATCCAGGCCCATGGAGTCGGTAAACAGGTGATATTTAGTCAGGTATAACAGCAGCAGGTACTTCATGCCGTAGAAGGAAAAACGCTCCCAGAATTCGGTGGCAAAGCAGATATACAGCCCTTTCGGGTGGCCCATAAAGTCAGTTGAAGGTTGCGATACAGTGGTCATTTGCGCCCCAGTACTTATTGTTTTAGATGACCCTATGCTAACAGCGCAGGTTTTAGAGTGAAATGGTTTCCCGGTAAAAGAAAACTCTTTGGTCATATAAACTGCCAATATTCGCCATTTTGCCGGGCTAATGGGCATATTTTTATTAAAACAGTACCCGGATTAGATTATTATGCGGGCCTGAACGCAACATTAAACCTATATAAGTGGACCTAAAGACTATGAAATTTACTGGTACTGATAACTATGTAGCCACAGAAGAGCTGCAGATGGCGGTAAATGCCGCAGTGACATTGCAGCGCCCGCTACTGATTAAAGGCGAGCCCGGCACAGGTAAAACACTGCTGGCGGAAGAAGTTGCCAAGTCTTTGGGTATGCCACTGCTGTCATGGCACATTAAGTCCACCACCAAGGCGCAGCAGGGCCTGTATGAATATGATGCGGTATCCCGCCTGCGTGATTCCCAGCTGGGCAGCGACAAGGTCCATGATATTGCCAACTACATTAAGAAGGGCAAGCTGTGGGAAGCCTTTACCGCAGATGAGCAGGTGGTGCTCTTGATCGATGAGATCGATAAAGCGGATATTGAATTCCCCAATGACCTGCTGCTGGAATTGGACAAGATGGAGTTCCATGTTTATGAAACAGGCGAAACTATCAAGGCAGTGCAGCGCCCGATTGTAATTATTACCAGTAACAATGAAAAAGAACTGCCGGATGCATTTTTGCGTCGCTGCTTCTTCCACTTTATTAACTTCCCAGACCGCATGACCATGCAGCGCATTGTGGATGTGCATTTCCCCAAGATTAAAAAGACATTGGTGGACGAGGCGCTGGATATTTTCTTTGATGTGCGCAAGATTCCCGGTCTCAAGAAAAAGCCTTCAACCTCCGAGCTGGTGGACTGGTTAAAACTGGTGATGTCCGATGATATCCCCGAAGATATTCTTACCAACCGCGACCCCACCAAAGCAATTCCGCCACTGTACGGTGCGCTGTTAAAGAATGAGCAGGATGTGCATCTGCTGGAGCGTCTGGCGTTTATGACCCGCCGCGCGGCGCAATAATAAGCTGCTGCCATGCTGATTAACTTTTTCTACACACTCAAGAAAGCCAAGGTACCGGTTTCCATCCGCGAGCTGCTGGATCTGCTCGATGCGATGGAAAATCGCCTCGCCTTTGGCTCGATCGATGATTTCTATCTGTTGGCCCGCACTGTGATGGTTAAGGACGAGAAGTTTTACGATCGCTTTGATAAAGCCTTTGGCGCCTATTTTAAAAACCTGGAAAATATCGATGGCATTATTGAAGCGCTGATTCCAGAAGACTGGTTGCGCCAGGAGTTTGAAAAGCATTTTACCGAAGAAGAAAAAGCCAAAATCGAAAGCCTGGGTGGACTGGAAAAGTTGATTGAGGAGTTTAAGAAACGCCTCGAAGAACAGAAAGAGCGCCATGAGGGCGGCAATAAATGGGTGGGTACCAATGGTACCTCACCCTTTGGTCACGGCGGTTTTAACCCCGAGGGCATCCGTATTGGCGGCCCCGGTGGCAAGGGGACAGCGGTCAAGGTCTGGGATGAGAGACAGTATCAGGATCTGGATGATTCCGTGGAAATCGGTACCCGCAATATCAAAGTGGCTCTGCGCCGTCTGCGCAAATTTGCCCGTGAAGGCTCAGCTGACCAGCTGGATCTGGATGACACCATTGGCAGCACAGCGCGCAACGCAGGTTATCTGGATATTAAAATGGTGCCAGAGCGACACAACGCGGTGAAGGTGTTGATCTTTTTTGATGTGGGCGGTTCCATGGACCCCTATGTGCGACTCTGTGAGGAGCTGTTTTCGGCGGCTAAGACTGAGTTTAAGCATCTAGAGTATTTTTATTTCCACAACTGCATGTACGACTATGTGTGGAAAGACAATCACCGCCGCCGTGAAGAGCAGATGTCGACTTTTGATCTGCTCAACAAATATTCCTCCGACTACAAGGTTATCTATGTGGGTGATGCCAGCATGGCACCCTACGAAGTGACCAGCCCTGGTGGCAGTGTTGAATACCACAATGAAGAGTCCGGTGCGGTGTGGATGCAGCGCATGGCAGAGACCTATGACAAGTTAATCTGGATCAACCCGGTGCAGGAAAAATACTGGGAGTACACCCCTTCAATCCAGATGCTCAAAGAGCTGGTTGAAGATAAGATGTTCCCCATGACGTTGGCTGGCCTTGAAAAAGGTATGGCACTGCTGTCGAGATAGGGTTTTCACAACAACAATAATTAAAATTTAGATGAGGCAATATGAAGGTTCAAGACGCGGTCAAACAAGCGCAAAAGAGGGCGGGACTATCTGCCAAGCAGCCGGATTTACCTGCCCAGTCCCTTCTTGAACTTTGGAATCAGGCAGTTACGGATTCCAATCAGAGCCCCGCATATACCTGCCTTGGCCAGACCCTGAGCTATGGCGAGGTAGACCAGCTGGCGCGACGTGTTGCCAGCCACTTCCAGAAACAACTCAAGCTGGTTCCCGGCGATCGTATTGCAGTGCAACTGCCCAATCTGATTCAGTATCCTGTGGTAGTAATCGCCGCCTGGAAACTGGGTCTGGTGGTGGTCAATACCAACCCCATGTATACGGTTCGAGAGCTGGTGCATCAGTTTAATGATGCCAATGTTAAAGCCGTGGTGGTGCTGGACACCTTCTATGAAACGCTAACCCAGGCACTGCCCAGCACCAATATCGAGCATGTGGTGGTCACTCGCCCCATAGATCTGCTGCCCCAGCCACGCCAGACCCTGCTCAAGGTTGCTATGACATTGCTGGGCAAGAGACCATCACTGCCCAAAGGCGACTGGATTGCATTCCCCAAACTGCTGACCGGCAGCAGCAACTACAGTGTCCATCGAGCCAAACTGGATGATATCACCGCGCTGCAGTATACCGGCGGCACCACCGGCGCCTCCAAAGGCGTGATGCTGACCCAGAAAACCATTATGTCCAATGTGGCCCAGTCACTGGATGTGATCTCCAATCTGGATAACCCGATTCAATATGCCACCACAGTGGCACCATTGCCCCTCTACCATATTTACGCCTTTTCTCTGTGCCTGGGATTGATGCCAGCGACCAGAGGACACAGTGTATTGATACCGGACCCACGCAATATTCCCCAGTTTGTCAGCGTGATCAAGAATATTAAATTTGATATTTTCTGCGGCCTTAACTCATTGTTTGTCGCCCTGATGCAGAACAGAGACTTTTTGCGACTGGACTTTTCCAACCTCAACCTAACCCTGTCGGGGGGCATGGCACTAATGGACTCTGTGGCCCGGGACTGGCAGCGGGTTACCGGCTGTGTGATTGCCGAAGGCTATGGCATGACCGAATCATCGCCAGTTATCTCCATGAACCCACCTGGCTATGAAAAAATTGGCTGTGCAGGTATTCCAATTGCCGGCACCGAGATCAAAGTAGTCAATGAATCAGGGGTTGAGCAGGATGTCGATGGCATTGGCGAGCTCTGTGTCCGCGGCGATCAGGTTATGGCAGGCTACTGGGGTCGCGAAGAGCAGACCGCAGAAGTGATTATTGATGGCTGGTTGCACACAGGCGATATAGTTAAAGTCGACGAAGAGGGCTATATCAAAATTGTTGACCGACTGAAGGATATGATTATTGTCTCCGGCTTTAATGTCTATCCCAATGAACTTGAACAGGCCTTAACCCTGCACCCTGACGTAGCCCAATGTGCTGCCATTGGCGTGGCTGACGACAAGGCCGGTGAAGTGGTCAAAATGTTTGTAGTCAGTACCAACCCCAACCTTAACTCAGACCATGTGATCGCCTTCTGCAAAGAGCATATGGCCGGCTACAAGGTACCCAAGTTTGTGGAGTTCCGCGATGAACTGCCCATGACCAATGTGGGCAAGGTACTGCGCAAAGATCTCAAGGCTGAGGAAAAAGCCAAGGCTGCCTAATTCAAGGAGAGTTCAAGGAGAGTTCAAGCAGAGTTTAAGCAGCGGTCTCGCTGACTCTGCATTCTAATGCCGCTTTTATCGCACCGATAAACAGGGCAAAATAACCCCTCAATTGGCAGGGACACATTATGCGACTTATTATCGGTATTTCCGGATCAAGTGGTGTTATTTACGGCATTAGAATGCTGGAGATGCTCGCCGCCTGTGAAGGCGTAGAAACTCATCTGATTCTCAGCAGCGCCGCGCGTATGAATATCGGCATAGAGACCGACTGGAAAGTCGAAGATGTTGAAGCACTGGCCGATGTGGTGCACAACAATAAAAATATTGGCGCCAGTATCGCCAGCGGCTCCTTTAAAACTGCCGGCATGATTGTCGCCCCCTGTTCCATGAAAACCCTCTCCGGTATCGCCAACTCCTACGCTGACAATCTGATAGTGCGCGCCGCCGATGTGGTTTTAAAAGAGCGCCGCAAACTGGTAATAGTGCCCCGGGAATCGCCGCTGCACACAGGCCACTGCGAGCTGATGCTCAAGACTAGCCAGATGGGGGCCATACTGTGCCCGCCAGCACCGGCTTTTTATACCGAGCCAAAAACCATTGACGATATTATCAATCATACTGTGGCACGTATTTTAGACCTTTACGATATTGAGTCCGGAAGCCTCAAACGCTGGCAGGGTAATGTCTAAAGACCAAACCCAGCTCAAGGCATTTTTGCAGGCTGAGTCTGTACTCACCATAGCCACAGGCGATGCCTGCGGTTCCTGGTCAGCGCCGGTACTGTTTGTGGCAGATATCAACGCTGAGCCTTTTGTTCTATATTTTCTTTCATCCGCCAATAGCCGCCATATTAAAAGCCTGCCTGTCGATGGTGCAGCCGCCGTCTCCATTTACTCCGACTACGACGGCAACTGGCAATCCATTCGCGGCGCCCAGATCCACGGCACCATAGAACAGGTCGCCGACGCGGAGAGGGCAGCCATTGCCGGCTCATACTTCGCCCGCTTTCCAGAAATCCAAGGCCTAATAGACAGCCCCCAGACTAAGCAGGAAGAGCTAATCGGCGCCGCCTTTGGCCGCAGTCACTTCTACTGCGTCACCCCATCCTTTGTGCGCTTTACCAACAATGGCGACAGTTTTGCAGGCCGCACTGAGTGGCAGCTCTAGGAAACCGACAGAACCCAGTGGCCAAGGATCGGACGCCACATCTGCCAGTGACATTCGATTTATAGCTAATGAGGGTCTATTTTTAGGTAAGGCAGGCTGGATTTATAGACCTCTGCCGAGCCAGAGGGACCCGTCAAATGGGTTTGATAAGTCAGTCAAGATCGAAAAGCCGCGGGGGTCGTGATATGCCAATGTTCAAAGGGTATCGACAGAGGGCAGAAACCAGGGGGAATGTGAGTTGATAAACCTACTCGAGCCTAGCCCGAATTTATGCTAGTTTATGCATCCTGTATGTTACTTTTTGGACCTGATATGCCGCTGACCGCTTGTCCGAGCAGATTGCCACGATGACCCTACTCATTATTTATGTGGTCGTCGCGCTACTTTTTTCCTTTCTATGCTCGATCCTAGAGGCGGTGCTGCTAAGTGTTACCACCGCCCATATCAATGTGCTGGAGCAAGAGGGTAAAAGCGCGGGACCACTGCTGCGCAAACTAAAGGCCGATATTAACAAACCTCTAGCGGCCATCCTGACATTAAATACCATAGCCCATACAGTCGGTGCCGTGGGCGCTGGCGCTCAGGCTGTTGTGGTGTTTGGTGATAAATGGGTGGGTCTGATCTCAGCAGTATTAACACTGATGATCCTGATCTTCTCGGAGATAATTCCCAAAACCCTGGGCGCTACCTACTGGCGGGCACTGTCATCCGCCTCAGCCTACACGCTAAAATTTATGATGCGAGTGCTCGCGCCTTTTGTCGCACTCTCGGAGATGCTCACCCGCAGACTGTCCAAAGAGTCGACAATTGAAGGCTTCAGCCGCGAGGAGTTTGCGGCAATGGCCGACCTTGGGGAGCAGGAGGGGCAGCTGCAAGAGAGGGAATCACGGATCTTGAAAAATATGTTCCTGCTGCACGAAACAAAAGTCACTGACGTGATGACACCGCGCCCGGTGGTGTTTTCATTACCCGAATCGCTAACTGTTTTTGAGTATTTTGATAAACATTTTGACTCGCGCTTTTCACGTATCCCCGTATACCGGGACGACGACGAGACATTCACCGGCTTTGTGCTCAAGGATGACCTGCTGCTGGCCCAGGCGCGGGATAATACAGACACCGTCCTGGAGGCCTACCGCCGGGATTTGCATTCCCTCTCAGACAAAACCTCATTATCTGATGCCTTTGATGAAGTTCTGCATCAGCGGGAACATATTATTGTCATCATCGACGAGTACGGCGGCATGGAGGGTATTCTGACCATGGAGGATATTCTGGAAACATTGCTCGGGTTGGAAATAATGGATGAGAGCGACAAGACCGCCGATATGCAGCAGTACGCCCGGCGTTTGTGGAAAAAACGAGCTATGAACATGGGGATTTCACAGCCCAAGGATAGCGCCTCCAAATCTACTGGCTAGAAAAGCGACGGTTAGATGGGGAGTAAAGGAAAAACCTCCCGTCCGAGCACCAGATTGGCCATGAAAATGAGGTTCCTCGGCTTCCATTAAGGTGTATCATCTCCCCGCCAACAATCGCGATAGGCGCCGCAGTTATCTGCAGCCTTATCGATTACCATCAGCTGAATAACCCCAAAGCCTAACCGGACCCCTATGCCCCAATCTGCGACAGACATATTGCATAGCCTCTACGGCTACGATAGCTTTCGCGGTCACCAGGCTGAGATTATCGAGACTGTCAGCGCCGGCAATAACGCGCTGGTACTAATGCCCACCGGTGGCGGAAAATCCCTTTGCTATCAAATTCCCTCACTAGTTCGCGATGGTGTCGGGGTGATTATTTCGCCACTAATCGCCCTGATGCAGGATCAGGTCGATGCCATGCAGCAGCTTGGGGTCAAGGCGGCGTTTTTAAACTCCAGCCTTAGCCACAGTGAGCAAAATACTATCGAGCAACAGCTTAGGGCAGGGCAGTTAGACTTGCTGTATATAGCCCCAGAGCGACTGATACAGCCCTATACCCTGGAGCTGCTGGCAAACTGCAAACTTGCACTGTTTGCCATTGACGAAGCTCACTGTGTAGCCCAATGGGGCCATGACTTTCGCTCCGATTATCTGTCCCTGAGTTTGTTGCAAGAGCGCTTCCCCAGTATTCCGCGCATAGCTCTAACCGCCACCGCCGATATACGCACCCGCAAAGAGATTATTGAGCGGCTGTCTCTTACCGATGCCAGCGCCTTTATTAGCGGGTTTGACCGGCCCAATATTCGCTACGCCA
>JABJOY010000031.1 GCA_018664075.1 Porticoccaceae bacterium
GCTGGTGTGGATGGCGATTTTCATCTGCTGGAAAAAGCCTACCGCGGCATGAACCTGGATAACTTTGCAACTTTTCTGCAGTTCTTTAAACAGGCTGGGCACAATCTTGATGCCACCAATCCTGAGGGAAAGACACTGGTGCAGATTGCCAGTGAGCACGGACATGGCGGGGATTATGTTGTGGCCCTCAGAACAGCTGGCGCTAGTGACTGATCGCCCTACCTCAGGCCAAATTACCCAATAAACTGTCAAATAGCAGCCAGTTTCTGTTATAAATTACCGTCTAACCAAAACTACGGGGTAATAAAATGAAATTTTTAGATAATCTGTTAGATGGCCGTGAAGATCAGGCCTACGCGCTGCTGCGCATTGTCACCGGCTTTCTGTTTATCTGGCACGGTACTCAAAAGCTATTTAACTTCCCCGCTGACTTTCCCTATCCGCTGAACCCGCTGATGTACGCCGCAGGCACCATCGAAATGGTGGGTGGCGCTCTGGTGATGATCGGCCTGTTCACGCGGCCGGTGGCTTTTATTTGCAGTGGCACCATGGCAGTGGCCTATTGGATGGTCCATGGCATGAACAATTTTTTCCCCATACTTAATAGCGGCGAGCTGTCGGCATTTTTCTGCTTTGCTTTTTTATTTATCGCGGCACGTGGCGCTGGCATCTGGAGTTTGGATAAATAACTTAAGCCCTAGGTACGGATGCCATGAATACTGAGTCCCTCAATGGGCTGGTTACTCAGGTGCGGGGCTGCACAATCTGCGCGCCCCATCTGCCCGACGGCGTACGGCCAGTACTGCAGGCCAACTCCAAAGCAAAAATTTTAATCGCAGGCCAGGCTCCTGGTCGGCGGGTACATGCTTCAGGCATTCCCTTCGATGACCCCAGCGGCGATCGCCTGCGAGACTGGATGGGTGTAACCCCTAAGCAGTTTTATAACTCCGAGCTATTTGCCACTGTGCCCATGGGTTTTTGCTATCCGGGCACCGGCAAGTCTGGCGATCTGCCACCCAGGCCTGAATGCGCAGCCACTTGGCGGGCACTGCTATTGCGCCAGTTGCCGGGAATTGAAACCAGTTTGGTGATTGGAAAATATGCCCATGAATACCATTTTGGCAAAAACAATCTGACTGTCACCAAACTGGTGGAAAACTGGCAACAGTATTGGCCCGGGCAAATCCCTCTTCCCCACCCCAGCCCGCGAAATAATATCTGGCTGAAGAAAAATCCATGGTTTGAGGCGGAGGTGGTGCCAGTAATGCGCGCCCATATCACTAGTCTACTGAAAACTTAAACCTTTATAGATACAAATCAAAGAAGGTCATAAGCCGCTGTACTAAGTTGTCTCTGTGGTTATACAAAAGGAGTCAACCATGACAAAACCTAATCGCCAGCTTATTATCTTCGCTTCATGCTTATTATCTATCCCGTTTATCCTCTGTCTTATCATTATTGTTTTGCTATCAGTCGTATGATCCAATAGAGATCATCAATAATAATTAGAGATTCACATGCAAGTATCCCCTTTCGAAAACTGCGGCGCAGTTGTCAGCGGCCTGCAGCTGGCCTCTATGACCGATGCCGAACTGATTGAACTGCGCAGTGCATTTACTGAACATGGCTTGCTGTTTTTTCGCGATCAGGAGCTGCCCCCGGAAGAGCATCTTCGCTTTGCCCGCCGCTTTGGCAAAATTGTGGTTAACAAGTTTTTTAAAACTACCCAAGAACACCCCGAGATTGCCGAGGTGCGCAAAGAAAAAACCCAGCAAACCAATATTGGCGGTGGCTGGCATACGGATCATTCCTATGATGATGAACCCGCTCTGGGCTCAATTCTGGTGGCGCGCACATTGCCCGAGACTGGTGGCAATACCCATTTTGCCAATCTTGCTGCCGCCTATGATGCACTGCCAGCAGATCTTAAACAGGCTATTGAAGGCCTGCGCGCTGTGCATTCCAACACTCACCTGTACGGTGAAAATGGCCTCTATCGCATGACTGATTTAGCCGAGCAGCTAGGGGGCATGGATCGCGTCGGGGATGCCACCCATCCTGTAGTTATTAGTCACCCGGAGAGTGGTCGCAAGGTACTCTATGTCAATCCCGGCCACACTATTCAGTTTGAGGGCTGGGACTTTGCCGAAAGTCGCGTGCTGTTGGATAAGCTTTATGCCCATGTTAACCAGCCACAGTTCACCTGCAGTTTCAACTGGCAGCCGGGCTCTGTGACCTTTTGGGATAATCGCTGCACCTGGCATATGGCTGACAATGATTATCAGGGCCAGATGAGATTGATGCATCGCATTACATTGGCGGGCAGTGCATTGGCTGCAGCCTGACAGCTAAGGTCTAAAATCTGTCATAATCCGGCCATGCCCGCTATGCGTAAAAAATCAGACCTGCCCAGTAAGATCTGCCCTGTGTGCCAGCGCCCTTTTACCTGGCGCAAAAAATGGGAGAAGGTCTGGGATGAAGTGCGCTATTGTTCAGTGCGCTGCAAAAACGACGCACGCAAACGCTAACCCGACAAAGATCCCTAACTATGCCCACTACTACAACCGATATCTTAATTATTGGTGCCGGCCTTGCCGGCCTCAGTGCCGCCAATGACCTTCAGCAGGCAGGCCATCAGGTTTTGGTGGTTGATAAAGGCCGAGGTCTGGGTGGCAGACTGGCAGGACGGCGAATTGGTGATGCCACCTTCGACCATGGGGCTCAGTTTATGACAGCGCGGGAGCCGCGCTTTAAAGCCGCTGTGGCCGACTGGATTGCCGCCGGTGTGGCCGAGCAATGGTATAGCAGCTACCCTGGGCAGCCCAATGGTCACCCCAGATATCGCGGCGTACCCACTATGACTGCCGTGGCCAAGCATCTGGCGATTGGACTGGATATTATGCGTGCCACCAGAGTGGTGACCGTATCCCGGCAGCAAACTGGATGGCTAGCCGAACTGGACAATGGCAACAGAGTCAGCGCCGACAAACTCCTGATTACCTCCCCTGTGCCTCAAACGCTGGAACTGCTTAAAGGGATTAATATTCCCGCAGACAAATACGCTCGCCTTGAGCATATTGAATATGAGAGCTGTATTGCGGTGATGGCTATTCTCGATGGTCCAACTGCTATTGAAGCACCCGGTGCTATCGCACTGGAGGAAGGCCCTATCGCCTGGATTAGTGATAACTTGCAAAAAGGCGTATCCACAGTTCCTGCAGTGACCATTCATGGCAGTGGTGAGTTTAGCGCCGAGCACATTGATCATGACCGCACGCAAATTGGCCAGCAGCTGATTGACGCAGCGGCACAGTATTTAGGCAGTGCCCAGGTCACTGAATATCAGGTCCATGGATGGCGCTACAGCAAACCCTCTATCGTGGATCCCGATCCCTGCTTACTATTAAGCCATGGCACTGATCTGCCACCTCTAGCGGTTGCCGGTGATGCCTTTGCCGGACCTCGCTTTGAAGGGGCGGTGCAATCAGGCTGGGCCGCGGCCAAGATGCTGATGGATGCCCACAGCTGAAACACTGTTCCCTGGCCGCTTCGAGGTTAGCGATGATAAAGACTCTGTAGTACATAATGACATAAATGGCGCTACACTTACTCCTGGTGATACAGTGACCATTAATAAAAATAATGGGTCAAGAGGGCGAACTAATGGCACAGACAGAACGACAACTGCGAGTACAGCTGGCAGCCTGCTACAGAATCTTTGACTATATGGGTTGGAGTGAAATGATCTACAACCATATTACCGTTAAAGTGCCCGGGGACGAGCACCATTTTCTGATCAATCCCTATGGCCTGCATTACAAAGAGGTGACTGCCTCCAATCTGGTTAAAGTGGATATTGAAGGCAATATTGTTGAAGACACTGAGTACAGGGTAAACCCCGCGGGCATTGTGATTCACACCGCTATCCATGCCGCTCGACCAGATGTGCAGTGCATTGCCCATACCCACACCAATGCCGGTATGGCAGTTGCCTGCACAGAGGAAGGGCTGCGCACCGACAATTTCTACTCAGCACTGCTGCACAACCAGATCGCCTATCATGACTTTGAAGGCATTACCGTCAATGACGATGAGAAACCAAGGCTGATTGCCAATCTGGGTGATAAGAGCCTAATGATTCTGCGCAACCATGGCCTGCTGGCCGGTGGGCGCACTATTCCCGAAGCCTTTCAAAATCTCTGGGCCATGGAGCGCGCCTGTCAGGTTCAGGTAACAACAGACTCCACAGGCCGACCCAATATTCCGGTGGGCCCTGAGATTTTAGCCAAGTCGGAACAGCTGATGGCCATGCAGGCTATGGGCGGGCCAAGCGGTGAGCTGGAATTTAAAGCGCTTACCCGACTGATTGAAAAGATCGACCCTTCTTATAAGGATTGATATTCCGTTAACTCACTCAAGGATGAATATGATGAACATAAAACCCCACTTACTGCTGGCCTGTATGCTGGCGCTGTTGGCTGGCTGTGACAATGCACCTGTGCCTGATCAGGCTATTATGGCCGAGACGGGTTTCACCAATGTTGCCGGCCTAAAGCTGAAAACAGGCTCAGCAGCTCCAGACTTTTCACTGCAATCCCTAAATGGCGACTGGGTCAAACTCTCAGAGTTGCGCGGCAATAATGTGCTGATGATTTTCTACCGCGGCCATTGGTGCCCTTTCTGTGTAGGCCATTTGCAGGATATCCAAACCATGCTGCCGGAGCTTGAGAAGCGCGGCTATCAGATTCTGGCCATCAGTCCGGACGATGCCACTGGCATGCAAAAGATGGCCGATCGAATGGATCGCCCCTACCAGTTTCTGTCAGATATAGATTTAAACGTCACTGATCTATATGGCATCCGCAAAGATGAAGAGCTGCCTCATCCGGCAATGATATTACTTGATCACCAGGGCATTGTGCAGTGGTTTTATGTGGGCGAGGATTACCAACAGAGACCCAGTGCAGATCAGTTGCAGAAAGTGTTAGATCGCCTCGATAACTAAAGAATAAATACCGTAATCCTGAAACAGCGCAGCGGCTGAAGGATCTCTGACGTCTTGTCGAGAGATCCTTCGTCGCGCTGCTCCTCAGGATGACGGGAGGGGAGTACCGGATGACCGCGCAGCCAATAGTTACTTCATCAATTCCCGCGAGATAATCAACTTCATAATCTCATTGGTGCCGCCATAGATACGCTGGATTCTTGAATCTGCAAAGGCGCGGCACACTGGATATTCCCACATATAGCCCCAGCCGCCAAATAGCTGCAAACATTCGTCCGCTACCTTGCACTGCAAGTCAGTGGTCAATAGCTTTGCTTTGGAGGCTGTTACAGTGTCGAGCTTATCTTCCAGCAGCAACTCGGTGCAGCGGTCGGTGTACACTTCGGCACAGTCTATCTCCGCCGACAGCTCGGCCAGTTTAAACTGCGTGTTTTGAAAGGATGCCACTGTGGTACCAAAGGCTTTGCGTTCTTTGGTATAAGCAATGGTGGCTTCCAGAATCGCCTTGGCATTAGCCACTGCACCCACCGCAATCGACAGCCGCTCCTGGGGCAGATCCTGCATTAGGTAGATAAAGCCGCGGCCCTCTTCACCCAGCAGGTTTTCCCTAGGGACTTTTACGTCTTGGAAAAACAGCTCTGAGGTATCCTGCGCTTTCAGGCCCAGCTTGGTAAGATTTTTGCCTTTGCTAAATCCGGGCAAATCCGCTTCTACCAGAAATAGGCTAATGCCCTTGGAGCCAGCACTGGTATCGGTTTTGGCCACCACAATCACCAGACCAGCTTTTTGGCCATTGGTAATAAAGGTCTTGGAACCATTGAGAATATAATGGTCCCCATCCAGTACGGCAGTGGTATTGGTGCCCTGCAAATCTGAACCGGCGCCGGGCTCGGTCATAGCGATAGCGGTAATCAGCTCACCGGTAATGCAGCGGGGCAGATACTTTTGTTTCTGCTCTTCGCTGCCGTAGCGGACGATGTAAGGCACAGTAATATCATTGTGCAATGTCCAGCCAAGGCCAGTGCAACCGGAGCGGCCAATCTCTTCATTGACAATGCAGTTATAGAGAAAATCAGTTCCCACGCCACCATATTCTTCCGGAATCATTGGGCACAAAAAGCCCTGCTCGCCGGCCTTTAGCCAAATCTCGTCACTGACCATGCCATCTTTTTCCCACTGCTCGTGGTGGGGCATGGCTTCAGCTTCAATAAACTTGCGCAGGCTGTCGCGGAACATCTCATGGTCGGAATCATATAAGTTTCTTGGAATCATAATTCGCTTCTCTTTTCTGTCTTTAAATTAGGTTTTAATAATATCAATCATGCTAAAACAGTGCAGCCACCCTGAAGCCCAACAGCTGTAATTCAGTGACCTGTGAGTATCAGCGCAAATGCCAGCAAACCCAAACCTATGGTCCAGTAAACAGAACCAGTTTTGTAAGCTGCAACTACTGCAGCTAGTGCACCCCACAGATAGGGGTTATCTATAGCAATATCTAGCTTTTGCTGATGAACAAAAATAATAGGTGCGGCGATGGCGGTTAACACTGCAGGACCACTAAAGCTCAGCAGATGTTTTAAGTTTGGGCCGAGACGTATAGGCAGCCGTCCGTCAAGAAATAAATAGCGGGTGCCAAAGGTAATAAAGGCCAGCAGCAATATAGTCAGCAAGGTCAAGGGGAGACCTCCTGAAGTTTTGCACAGAAATAACCAGACAGCATAGCCAGCAACGCCGCACAGACCAAACCCAGCTCCCATTGCCAGAGGCTAAATAGAATTCCACCTGCGGCGGCCACCAGCACTGTAACCAAAGTTGCAAGGGTTTTGATTTCAGGTACCACCAGAGCAATAAAGGTCGCGGCAATCGCAAAGTCCAGACCCAGTTCGGTAAGATCGGGCAACGAGGCGCCGGCGACTATTCCTGCAAAGGTCCATAGATTCCAGGCCAGATAAAAGCTGCCCCCAGCTCCTAGAGCATAGTAGAGTCGAAATCTGGATTGGTAGGCCCGCCGGTGCCCGGACAGGGCAAAGAGTTCATCGGTCAACAAAAATCCCAGCCCCAAACGCCAGCCCAATGGCTGGGAGCTGAGTCGATCGCGCAATGTCAGGCCATAGAGAAAATGTCTTGAGCTAATGACAAAGGCACTGAACAAAACAGTCAGCAATGAGGCATTGTCGGCAATCAACTCCACCGTCACAATCTGCACTGCACCGCCAAAAATAATCCCAGAAAAGAGCTGCGCCTCGAGCCAGCTAAAGCCACGCTGCACAGCCAGGGAACCAAACAAGATACCCCAGGGCAACACGGCCAAACTCAGGGGCAGCATATCTGCTGCGCCTTTTCTGCTAGCGGCGGCAAGGCCCCGAGAGATTAAAGCCATGGCTTGCTAGTCCTGTGAGTCCAGTGGCTGGAAAACGAAATATTAACATAGATCATCGAACCACAATCCGCTACATAAATTTTCGAATCAACCCATTGGGCATAATATCCAGCAACAGGGCGACCAGTCTCCAGCGTTTGGTAATAAAGATATGATCTCTTCTCTTTTCAATACCAGTCACCATCTGCGCCACAGCTTTTTCCAAAGGTGCCAGCCACATGGGCTTGCCTTCGACCATTGGGGTCTCCACAAAACCGGGCTCAATGGTAGTGACGGTAATAGGCAGCTTGGACCTGACCGCGCGGGAGCGCAGACCATTGAGATAGCTGGACGCAAATGCTTTGGTGGCATTGTAGGTTGGTGTTACTCCAGCAGAGAAGTGGGCGGCACAGGAGGACAGCCCCACCAGATGCCCGGCACCGCGCTGGGTGAAATAGTTCATCGATGTCAGTGACATGGCGGCAAAACCACGGACATTAACATCAATCATTTCCCGCTCAACTACCCAGTCAAGTTTGCGCTCTTTATTGCCAACCCCGGAATTAACCACAATAAGATTAACGTCGCCCATTTTCTCAATTAAGGCTGTCAGCTCTGCCTGAGACTGTTCAGCCTGAGACACATCAGTAACCTGAATAAAATGTTCCCCAGGCAACTTGCCCGCCAGTTTTTCCAGGCACCCGCTGCGCCGAGCCATCAGACCCAGTTGATAGCCTTTTGCCGCCAGCTGAACCGCCAACTCCCACCCAATACCTGAGCTGGCGCCTATAATAATTGCCTGTTTCATTGTTATTCCCTTGTGGTTATTTTTAACGCCATCAGTTTATCTGTCCCGCCCATAACTGAGAAGGGTAAATATGGAACCAGGGGGTCATTCCAATAGTCTGGTGGGGTTACAAAAATCGTCCAGCAGCTGGCTGGGGGTTTCTGTTCTCGAGGAGAATATATTCCACTCGCCCATCGGGCATCAGGCGACTTTTATCAATCTCCCAGTAGTCGAGCAAACTATTGAGCTCGCGCTGGGAATGGGGATAAACCAATGGCTGCTCACCCTCCCGCTCGGCCTGACTGAGACTGGCTGAGCTGTGAATGCCATATCGATTGAAGGGCAACTGATTTCTGGCATTGAGCAGCCCCAGACTATGGCCGCGAGAGTACTGATCAATATTGGGCTCCAGCGCAACCATTAGGGCTTTTAGTGCAGGTCCGTCCAGATAATTAAAAAAGTCCCAAAATAGACAGATATCCAGCTTACAGTCAGCATCCAGATTGATTGCCTCGGTAAACTGTTTTACCAGCTCCCCATGGCTGCATTCATTATCTGCCTCAACAACAAACTGCTGACTGTAGATATCAATAAAATCTAGACGACATTTAAACTGACTAAAAAACTCTACTGTGGATGGCGAGGCGTAACCAAAATCCAGCACCATCAGGCGCTCACCTTGTCTCTGGGCCCTGAATAATTCGGCCAGCAAGTTGCTATGCAAAACATCAAGCCGGGGAGACTGATTCAGAGGGACTGCAGCTCTTCTCATCTGGGCGGGCGCTCAAGATTAACTTGGCTCCCGGATCAGCGGGAGCCAATAAGTGGATAGAGGTCAGGATGCCTTGGCGTCTGAATCCGGTGCCGAGCGGTGTGCCTTAACATTTGACGGCGTCGACAGGGGCAGCTCTTTAATGGCCTTATCGCCGGGATCCATCTCAATGCTGCCTTTAAACTTGGCACCATCTTCCAAAGTCACTCGGGGTGACTCGATATTACCCAGTACATTGCCGGTCTTGGCGATAACAACATTTTCACCACCAGCAATATCACCTTTTACCTTGCCTTCAATCTTGACCACCTTGGCCGAAATATTGGCCGTTAGCACACCGGACTTGCCCACCACTACCTCACTGGATTCGGCCACAATACTGCCATCGACCTGACCTTCTATAAGCAGACTTTCGTCACTGGTGATCTTGCCTTCAATTTTTACGCTGGGACCAATCATGCTGGTACCTCCTTGTACTAAATGCAGTTTTGAATTAGATGCCTGAGAATCAGGGGTGATAGATTTAGCGATAGCGGACTGATATTTTTCCTTAATCTTGTCTTTATTAAACATATTAATAACCACGTCAAATTACAGTATGTTTACTACTTTCCTTAGCAATGCATTACTATTTAACATAATTAATTATACGATTTTGTATTTTATGGTTTCCTATTCCGCGAAGCTCTCAATTAATTCCTGTTTCTCCAACCAGCTCTCTTCCAGATCGGATAACAGCTTTTTGACCTCAGCCTGATCGGCCAAAGTGGTTTTTAGTTTTTGTTTATTTCCCTCTTCATAAATACTGGTATCAGCCAATTTATCTTCTAAATCTGCCAGCTTTTTTTGCTGCTTTTCAATTTTCAACTCTATGGTTTTTACCTCCTTTTTTAGTGGCGCAATTTTCTTGCGACTCTCTGCAGACTGCTGTCGAGCCAGCTTTTTATCCACTGCAGATTCAACAACAGTTTGCTCAAGAACTGGCGTATCGCGGGAGAAATTTTTCAACCAACTTTGGTAATCTTTTAAATCCCCATCAAACTCCTCGACTCGCCCTTCGGCCACCAGAAAAAACTGATCTACAGTATTGCGCAGCAGGTGACGATCATGAGAGATAACTACCAATGCACCATCATAGCCCTGCAGCGCCATGGTCAGGGCCTGACGCATCTCCAGATCCAGATGGTTGGTTGGCTCATCTAACAGAAGCAGGTTCGGTTTTTGCCAGACAATGATGGCCAGCGCTAAGCGCGCTTTTTCACCACCGGAAAAATCTTTTATCGGATCAAGGGCCTTGTCATTGTGAAAATCAAAACCGCCTAAAAAATTCCTGATTTCCTGATCTGTCGCTTTTGGACTGATGCGTTGCAAATGTAAAAATGGACTGGCCTGCAAGTCTAAAACTTCTAATTGATGCTGGGCAAAATAACCAATCTTGACATTTTCGCCATAGACTTTGGCACCGGATATTAATTTTATATCGCCGGTCAGGCTGCTTATCAATGTAGATTTACCAGCACCGTTGGGACCTAACAATCCAACTCTGGTGCCAGGTTGTAAATCAAAATTTACCTGGGAGAGAATTTTTTTCCCACCATAACCTAAGTCCGCCTGGCTGATGTTAGCCAAGGCACTGTGAACTTTTTTCGGCTCGGGAAAATTAAAATAAAACGGCGAATCAATATGGGCGGGCGCAATACTCTCCATGCGCTCCAATTCTTTAATTCTGCTCTGGGCCTGCTTGGCTTTTGATGCCTTGTACCTGAAACGGGCGACAAAAGCCTCTACATCTTTGCGCCTTTGTTGCTGCTTTTCAAAACTTGCCTGCTGCAGTGCCAGTCGCTCAGCACGCACTCTTTCGAAGGAGGAGTAGTTACCTTTGTAGGCCACTGCCTGCTGCCGCTCTATATGCACAATACGCTCGACCACATTGTCGATAAAATCCCGATCATGGGAAATAATCAACAATGTTCCCGGATAGGCTTTTAACCATTGTTCCAGCCATAATGTGGCATCTAAATCCAAATGGTTGGTGGGCTCATCCAGCAACAGCAGGTCTGAGGCACTCATCAATGACTGGGCCAGATTGAGTCGGATTCTCCATCCACCAGAGAAACTACTCACGGGCCTGTTTATTTCCGACTGATGAAAGCCCAGACCATGGAGCAGCTGCTCGGCCCGGTAGCGTGCATCGAAACCGCTGATGGCATCCATTTTCTCGTACTCCTTAGCCAATCGGTCATTATCTTCAACCAACAGGGCCTGCTCGATCGCCGCCTCTACCTGACGCAGCTGAGGATCCCCGTCCATAACATAATCCACAGCACTGCTGTCTGAGCCGGCCTGCTCCTGGGCCATATGGGCAATCCGCCAGTTATTGGGAATAAACAGATTGCCGGCATCCGGGGTTATCTGGCCCATTAGTAGTTTGAACAGACTGGACTTACCGCAGCCATTGGCACCAATAATACCTATATGCTGGCCCGGGTGAATAACCAGCTGCGCCTCGTTTAGCAGCACCTTGGTGCCGCGGCGCAATTCAATATCTGTCAGTGAAATCATAATTAGTCTTAATGGTGGCGGTGGTTATAGACAAGGTGACAGGGCATTGCGCGGAACGAATATCACAGGTCATAATCCTATCTATAGTTATTGCGACAATCATAACAATTTCAACGCCCGGTCAGGAGAATCAAATGCACTTTAACTGCCTCAGTAAACTGGCGATTGCCGTTGGCATATTAATATTCAGCTCAATTAGCTTGGCAGCAGAGCAGCAGGGACAGCGCCTGATTGATAATTTGACCCAGTTCAAGTTCGATAAACTGGGCAACCCGCAGATCAAAACCGACGCTATTACCCCGGTACTGGCTGGAGCCAAGCGCCCCCATCAACTGCTTGTGATCAGCGTAGAGTTTGCCGATCTGAGCTATGACCGTTTCGCCGGCGATAAGCGTCAGGACAAAAAAAATCGCGACTACCTGCAGAAACTGTTGTTCGCAGGCTCAGTTAACAGACCCAAAATCAACACGCTGTCCCATTATTACCGCCACCAGTCTAAGGGCCAGTACCATGTGACGGGCACTGTGCTGCCTGTGGTTCAGGTCGACAGGCCTCTGGCCAACTATGGCCGCCCGGTGCAAAACAGCGATGGTAGCTGGCGCAATGACAGCAATGCGGAGAAATTGGTGTCCGATGCATTGGCTGTGGCCTACAAACAAAACCCGGATTTCCCCTGGCAGGATTATGATCGCTGGGATCCTACAGACTACGATGGGGACGGCAATCGCGATGAGGCAGATGGCTATCTGGATCATCTGGTAGTCGTCTATGCAGGCAAAGGCCAGTCCTCCTGCCAGGGCCTATACAAACTTAGTGAGAAATTTACCGTCAATGCCGGTGCTGATGTGTTTGACTCGCTGCCCATTGCCGAGCAGCAATGCGCAGACCGCATCTGGCCCCATCGCAGTTCATTGACCAATGATATTGGCAAAGGCCCGGAGGTTGAGGGTCTGGTTCACGGCCGCGGTGGCATTGAGATTGCCGATGGCCTGTGGGTATACGACTACAATATGCAGTCGGAATACACCGAGGTGTCCACCTTTATCCATGAGTTTGGCCACAGCCTTGGCCTGCCCGATATCTACGCCCGCTCGACCAATAATTCCACCGCGTCCTGGGAGGTGATGTCCTCCACCAGTTCACCAGCGCCCCAGGAGATGAGCGCCTGGTCGAGAATGATGCTGGGCTGGATTAAGCCCTGTGTGGTGCGGCCCCAGCAATTTGGCGGCGATAAGCGCCAGTCATTGTATTTAAAGACCATGAATCAATGGTCCAACAAATCGGGAGAGGAACTGCTACCAGGCCTCTGTGAGGCAGCTATGGTGGTACTACCACCGAAGTTTCGCGAGCTGAATCTAGGCCCATTGGGAGAGGCCCAGGGCAAGCAGGCAATCTATACAGGCCAGGGCAATGATATGAATCGCTACCTGACCAGATCCTTTGATCTCACCGAGGTAGCAGAGGACGAGCCATTGATCCTGAGCTTTGATAGCTGGTTTAAGATTGAAGCCGACTGGGACTATTTATATATCGAGGCCAAAACTGATGGTACCGAGTATCAGCGCCTGATGCCCACAGACAAAGAAAATGCCGCCGACCGCAGCTCTATTATGCCCTCGCAAAAAGGCCATGAGGGGGCTGGCTCTATTCCCGGCCTGACCGGGCGCTCCGGTGATATGGATGGCGATGGTAAAGTGGAGACAGCTGAAGGCTGCGACCCAATGCTTGATAAGGCTCTGGCGGAAGATCGCGTCGGCCACAATATTGCTGACCCCTGTGAAACTGCGCTCTGGATCAACGCGCAGTTTGATCTGGAGGCCTACCGCGGCCAGCAAGTCAGCCTGCGTCTGCATTATTTTGCCGATGGTGCGGCGGTGGAAGATGGTGCACTGGTGGATAATATTCGCCTCGATGCTATCGACTACAAGGAAGACTTTGAAGACGGCTCCATGGCCGGTTGGCTGAGCGATGGATTTACCCTCTCCGGTGGCAAACACCGTCTGGCCGTACCCCATTATTATCTGCTGGAATACCGCGACCCCTATGCCGACTTTAGCAAAGTCAAAAACTATGATGCCAATCTGGCCAAACCCGGCTTTATGTTCTTCCCTGATCAGCAAGGAGAACTCAAAGCCTTTAATGCCAACTATCGGCCCGGAGTTCTGGCCTGGTACTACAATGGTGAATATCTGTGGAGTCAGAATGAGCCAGCCCAATTTGGTCCTGGCCGCGGGTTTCTGCTGTTAGTGGATGCCAACCCACAGGAATTTGACCTGCCCGGCGTGCCCAGCCAATATCAAAAGAATTTCAATGGATGGCGCTTCTACGAGTTTGATAAAAGTGCCCAGCCCTGGCTGCAGAAATCCTTTGTCGATGTAATGTGTCATCAGCGTCCCATGGACTTTTACTCCAGCGATGTCAGTGCCGCGGATCGCCAGCACTGTGCCGAATCACTGGTGGATAATAAACCGCCAGTGGAAGCCATAAGCTGGAATAAGCGTCAGTTAATGTATGGTTACACATTGATAAATACATTGCTGCCCGGTGAGGAGCGCCTTAAATACAAGGGCGTGACCAGTTTGTTCGATCTACGTATTCGCAACGGCGAGACTCAATTCAGACTCTATGATCGGGTACTGCGCAACAGACATTCTGCAGATGCACCTTTTGCTCTGCAGCCTTTTACCAATGGCACCGAGATTTACGGTATTGAAGATGGCGAGTTAGTCCTGCAGTCCACCGAGAGCTTTGCGCCAGTTAGCTCATTTAGTGATCGGCGCCCCAATCGCTACCAGAATCCAAAGCTGCCTTTTGGCGGTGCCGATATTCCGGAGGCCGGGTTGAACTTTAGATTGCTACAACCTGGTGCCAATGCTCCAGCAGATGCCAGAGCGAAGATTCTAATTGATTGGGCCTACTAACCCAGCCTGACACAACTCTGAGCCATAGGGTTCAGAGTAATCTGGCGATTATCAGGGGAATAGTCGCGGTTGATCCTCAGGCTGCCAGGGGGGCAGCTTATCCATGCACTGGATAAATAGGGGTGATTCAAGAAACCCCTGCAACCAGCGCTGCAACTGGCTGTAATCGGAATTATCGAACCAGTGCTTATCAACAAAGGCGAACTGCCGCACAAAGGGAAAAACCGCAATATCTGCCAGGGTAGGCCTATCCGCCAACAGATACTTATTTAGCTGCAGCAACTGCTCCAATTTAACCAGAAATATCTCGCCCTGCTGGCGATAATATTGCTGGCTCTGGGCGGGAAATCTGTCCCAGTATTTATACTGGTCGAGATGGATTTTAAAACTGCCATCATTCTCATGAATTAAACTCTCAGTCCGGGTCTGCAAATCGGCATCCAACCATTGCTCCGGGTCCGCCTGCTCCATTGCCCAGTGCATAATATCCAAACTTTCATCGAGCATCAGTTTATCCGCTAACAGGACAGGTACTGTGCCCTTTGTTGATAGCTCAAGCATTGCCTGTGGCTTGTCACCGAGAAAGACTTCTCGCAATTCAACCGTTATACTCGCCCGTCGCAGCGCCATCCTGGCTCGCATAGCATAGGGGCAACGGCGAAAGGAATAGAGAATAGGTCGCATTGAGGGGCCGCTCACAAGTACAGATGACAATAACTATAAATCAGCACACCGGGGAAAAACACTAGTAATGGCTATTAAAAAATTTGATCTTGTTATATTTGGCGCCACCAGCTTTGTGGGTCAGATCCTAACTGAATACCTGTTTCAACATATCGGCCTGAGTCGAAAAATAAAATGGGCCATCGCTGGCCGCTCAGAGACTAAACTCAACGAGTTGCGCGACAGTCTGGGGGAAGGCGCAGCCAAGCTGCCTATCATAGTGGCCGACTCCCATGACCGACCCGCACTTGACAGCATGTGCAAGAAATCTCGAGTGATCGTTTCCACTGTAGGTCCCTACATACTCTACGGCGAAGAGCTGATTGCCGCCTGCGCCGAAAATGGCAATGATTACTGTGACCTGACCGGTGAGGCTTACTGGATCAAGCAGATGATCGTCAAATATGAAAAGGCCGCCAAAAAGTCCGGTGCCCGCATTGTTAACTGCTGTGGTTTTGATTCTATACCCTCAGATCTGGGCACCCATTTCCTGCAGCAGCAGGGCAAGAAAGAATACGGCAAGTACTTTAATTCAGTGAAACTGCGGGTTAAAGCCATGAAAGGCGGCGCCTCTGGGGGCACTATAGCCAGCATGGGTGAAATGATTGTTGCGGCCAAGGCGGACCCTCAGGTGCGCAAAGATATGGGCAACCCCTATATTCTGTGCTCGGAGAAACATAGCTACAGTATCAAGCAGCAAATTATCAAGGGGCCAACCTACGACAGGGACTTTAACAGCTGGACTGGTCCTTTTATTATGGAAGCGATTAATTCCCGGGTTGTTCTGCGCTCCAATGCGCTGAATAAAATGGCCTACGGCAAAGACTTCAGCTATGGCGAAGCCATGCTCACTGGCGATGGCGCCAAAGGACGCGTAAAAGCCTTTGCTCTGACTGCTGGTCTGGGAGCATTTGCCGGCAGCATGATCTTTGACCCCCTGCGCAATCTAATGAATAAATTTATCCTGCCTAAACCAGGTGAGGGCCCCAGCCTGCAAGACCAGCTTAATGGCTACTTTGATATTCACCTTCAAGGCAGCAACAAAAAAGGCGAGAAAATGGCCGTGCAGGTCACCGGTGACCGAGATCCGGGTTATGGCTGCACAGCCAAGATGCTGGCTCAAGCAGGTTTGTGTTTGGCCTTTGATCTGGCCAAGGAAGACAAGGCCGGTGGATTCTGGACGCCGGCGACAGCAATGGGAGATCTGCTGATCGATCGCCTCAATCAACATGCTGGCATGTCATTCAATCAGCAGAACTAGCCCTGCAACTGAGATCAGGCACAGAGGGCATCCCCTCTGTGCCGCTTTACTCAAAAAGAACTACCACCAATTTGGGTTGCCGGCTCTTTAACCATATAGCCAACTATGATTCCCGCCGCTGTGATCTCAACCAGATTAACCCCAAACCAGGCGCCCGCCAGGCACAGTGGAATAGGCATATAGCAAAATGAGCCAATCCCGACAGCAGTGCCCACACCAATTCCCAGAATCAGACCGTACTTCAAGCCAGTGGACACTGACTTGGGGGCAATCAAATAGCTGTAGATACTGACCACACAGAAACTAAATACCAATGTCACTGCGGACATTAGCAGAGCATGCATCTGATCTTCGGGCCGCCATAGATAGGCGGTCTCTTGATAGGCTGACGTCAAGAGCATGCCGTGAACCAGAAAGTCGATAAGTGACCAGACAATAAACACAATAACCGTTGCTAACAAAGTTTGCTTAAACATTATTATCTCCTTGGCTTGTTTGTTGTCGTTTAAACATAGGAAGGATTTGACAGGGATTCAATAATATTTGAGGCACAAAAAAACCCAGACCTGTGAGGCCTGGGTTTTAATTGATGACTGCTAAGTTGCGATTAGCTGTTCATCCCTTGCTCCTGAGAACATTCATACTGCTCCGCAGCTCCAGAAACGAAACCAGCGCCACAGTCTTTTAGGCCTAAGGTAACGCATCGGGATCAACGGTTCCTGTAATTTCAGCCTGGCCAAGAATAGAATCAGAATAAGCCGCTTCAAACCCAGCTCTAGTTGAAGGTGAGTTCGTCGTTAAAGTCCCAACCGCGTCAGCAGACATAGCATAAATTGTTGTAATGTAGGTATGAGCATTAGGGGGACAAGGTCCCTCATAGTCATTTGTCGGGATGTAGGTATTACCCTCGAATGATCCTTCAAACCATTCCATCGTAATATCTCCGTTATACGAAATTCCGGGCTCTGTTGTTGGTATATCAAACCACGCCCAATGCACACAGGCGTCTACTCCAGTTCCACAAGGGGCCGTTTCATCATCCATGATAAGCGCATAAAAAGCAGTGTCGGCAGGTGGGTTTGCCCAGCTATATTGGGGAGATACATTAGCACCACCGTATGCCTCACAAATATGGTCCAGCGGTATTGCTCCACCCTCGACATAAGCTTCTGAGGTAATCGAAAATTCAGGAGCGTTGTCAGCATTGTCGTCAGGAACTGTGTTGTCAGGAACAGTGTCGTCAGGAACAGTGTTGTCATAAGCTGTATCAGCCCCATCATCATCAGTTTCAGTGTAGATTTCTTTACCTTTATAGTCGCCTCCACAGCCTGTCAAAAAAGTTAACAAAATTGCGGCCATGAAGAATTTGAAAAATGCTAGTTCTTTTATATTTATACTCCCACCTCTCATTTTATTATTTTGATCAATAATCGTACTAATTTTCACCCTCTCATCCAACTGAATGCGGCAGAGTAAATTATTGTTGATCGCCTTTGGTACTATAATACAAGGTTATTTTATTTCCATGGCCATGCCAGAGATAGAAATTTCCTTGTCTGGTTTAGTGAATTACTATCACTGAGCTACTCCCTTTTTTTGATGATTGGAGAATCAATCAAAGTCCAACCCTTTAGACAAA
>JABJOY010000032.1 GCA_018664075.1 Porticoccaceae bacterium
AATAACGCCACTGACAAGAATATCAAGATTGATTCAGGGAATGTTATAACCGAGGCAGGACTTGTTGCCACCTACATAGCTCCCCGTACCTACGGAGTGCAATTTAATTATCAATTTGACCAATAATAACAATCGTTCTTAAAGCTTTATAACAAAACTCAGTTTATGCCATCAGGTCTCTTAAACCATTATTTGCGGTGGAACAACTATTAATTAAAAGCAGAGTACTAACCAAAAGTAGGGTATTAATGAAAAATTATCTAAGACAGAAAACTATTCTCTCAGTCATCGCTGGTCTTGTAGTCAGTGGCATTTCACTCCTATCCCATGGCGGTCAGAGCACCGCAGCTTTCGTTGAGTCCGACCTTGACCCGGTGGTTGAAAAGCGCATTGATAAGATGATCAGCTCTATGACCCTTGAAGAAAAATTAGGTCAAATGTCCCTGCGGGACTGGCTGTTCTATAAAGACAGTGACTTTGATCTGGTTCGGGAAGAAATCAGACAGGGAAAAATCGGTGGATTCCTCAATGTTCCCCGCAGCAGCCATGACCCAAAAGCATTTTCAAAGTTACAGAAAATTGCCGTTGAAGAGAGCATAAATGGCATCCCACTGATTTTTGGCCATGATGTTATCCATGGTTACAAGACCATTTTCCCAATTCCACTTGGGCAGGCTGCAAGCTGGAATCCTTCAATAATTGAGCAGGGTGCCCGGGTGGCGGCCAAAGAAGCAACATCCGCTGGTATTCGCTGGACCTTTGCTCCAATGATCGATATTGGCAGAGATCCCCGCTGGGGGCGTGTGGCAGAAAGTCTGGGAGAGGACGTATTTCTGACTTCCACTCTTGGTGCCGCCATGGTTAAAGGCTTCCAGGGCGATGATCTGAGCAGCCCTGACTCAATGGCGGCCTGTGCCAAACATTTCGCCGGCTATGGTTCGGCAGAGGGTGGCCGTGACTACAATAGAGCCAGTGCATCGATACGGCAAATGCACGATCATCATTTGCCGCCCTTTAAAGCGGCAATCGATGCTGGCGCAGTTTCTATTATGACCTCCTATAGCGAATTGGACGGTATTCCCGCCACAGCTGACAGAGGCCTGTTAACTGAAGTCCTGAGAGACCAGTGGGAATTTACCGGGTTTGTGGTCAGTGACTGGAATTCGGTAATGGAAATGGTGCCCCATGGTTTTGCTGCTGGTGCCAGAGAAGCCGCCAGAAAAGCGACCAATGCAGGCTTGGACTTTGAAATGTATTCTACTGCATTGACTGATCATCTTCCTCAGCTGATTGCGGACGACGAAGTAGATCAAGATAAAATTGATACTGCAGTGCGCCGTATGCTCAGAGCAAAAATTGCTATGGGTTTATTTGAGAACCCCTACACAGAGGGTGAAGAAGAATTCCTTAAGGAAGAGTATCTGGCAGCGGCTAAAAAAGCAGCGGTCCAGTCCTTTGTACTGCTCAAGAATAATGAAAATATTCTGCCATTAAATAAAAAACACAAGGTTGCCGTGATTGGTCCCATGGCTGAGGTTCCCTACCAGCAGATGGGTACCTGGGTCTATGAAGGTGAGGCGAAGGACTCCAGAACATTGCTGCCCGCCCTTACAGAATATCTGGGGGCGCTGAACACAAATATGCAGTATGCCCCTGGCCTGCCCTATAGCCGAAGTACAGATACATCAGGGTTTGAACAGGCGATTGAGGTCGCCGACAACTCAGATGTGATTGTTTTCTTTGCTGGTGAAGAAGCAGTTTTGACTGGTGAAGGACACAGCCGGGGAAATATTGATCTGCCCGGCGCTCAGGTACAACTTATTAATGAGTTAGCAAAACTTAACAAGCCAGTTGTGCTGGTGCTCCTGTCTGGCCGACCCAATAGCCTAGGCAATATATTGGACAATGTTGATGCCCTGATGATGGCCTGGCATCCAGGCACTATGGCAGGACCAGCATTGGTTGATGTGTTGTATGGTGAACAAGTGCCCTCAGGAAAATTGCCAATTACATGGCCTAGGTCCAGTGGCCAGGTGCCTATTTACTACAATCATAAAGCGACGGGCCGCCCGCCAAATGATAGCAACTACACCAGAATCGAAAAGATTAATCCGAATCTAACCTGGCAGCATGAGCCCGGGAATTCATCTAATTATCTGGACTATGGACATACTCCACAATTCCCATTTGGATATGGTTTGAGCTATTCCTCGTTTGAATATAGCGGCCTTAATCTGAAAAATGCTAACGTTGCTCTGGGCGGCAATATTAATCTGTCTATCCAGATAGAAAATACTGGAGATGTAGAAGCGACTGAGATTGTGCAACTATATATTCGTGATCTTGTAGGTGATGTAACAAGACCAGTGAAGGAGCTAAAGGCCTTTGAGCGAGTCAGTCTCAGCCCAGGCGAAAAGCAGACCGTTAACTTTGAATTATCCACCGATATGCTACATTTCCATAATCAGGAAATGAAGAAGGTGGTAGAGCCCGGTAAATTTAAACTGTGGGTTGCCAGAGACGCTTCTGATGAAGAACACGAGGCCAGCTTTGAAGTGGTTAAATAACGGCGGGGAACAAAATCAGCGATACAGATGATTGGTGATCTGGAGGTTATTTTCTACTGACGATAAAAATAACCTCTGGAGTCCCCCCTGTCTTTTTTTCATAAGCCAGAATAATAAGTCAGAGTCATATGGATAGGTATAAAAAGGGTTACAGCATCGCCATTGTCAGCTTTGCAGGTCTGATACTCGCAGGCCTGTTTACCCTTGGCTGGATGATGTCATCCAATATCATGCATCCCACCTACACCTGCAATGAAGAACACTTTATCTATTGCGATGATCCATTGCAGCTGGGTCTGTCTTTTGAAGATATCTCCTTTCAGTCTAGCGATGGCAATCTACTGAATGGCTGGTATATGCCCGCCAAAGATTCAGACAAAGTGATTATTTTTGTTCATGGCCATGGTGCCGACCGGCGCGAAGGCATGCGTTGGTTTAGTGCTGTTCACCAAGCGGGATTCAATATACTTACGTTTGACTTGCGCAATAGCGGCGAAAATATTCGCTCCTTTTCATCCATGGGCTATTTTGAACAGCGAGATGTAGAGGCCGCAGTCGATTATGTGCAGCAGCTTGAAGGCAACCAGCGTATTGGCATCTTTGGGACTAGCATGGGCGCGGCAACCTCGATCATGGCTATGGCGAAAGACCCCCGCATAGAGGCAGGTGTGTTCGAGGCGGGCTGGTCAAATCTGAGGGATCTGTATAAAGAAATTATTGAGCAATATCTCAAGATACCCAGCTTTCCCCTGTTGCCTGTTACTAGCTGGATATTGGAGCTGCGAACAGGCATGGATATGGACCAGGTGAATCCCGAACAACTGTTGGGGCAGATTGCACCCAGGCCGGTTTTTATTATCCATTGCACGGGAGACAAACTTATTGGTTTTTCCCATGGCGAGAGAAACTATGCTGCGGCCAATGAGCCAAAACAATTTTGGAAATCCCCCTGCGAAACCCATGCCAGAGCATGGCAGTCAGACCCTGAATATATTGAGCAGCTGGTGGTCGAGTATTATTTGCAACACCTGTAGGGATTCTTAAGAATCTATGCTTGCTTAAATCACCGTGCTTTAAAAAAGCGCACCGGCACCATTATTGCGATTAACTTTGGTGCGCCTTAACGCCAACCCCATTCAGGCTGTTGACTTATAACCGCCTATTTATCTGCTAACCCATTGATTTTATTAGGTTGGCACAGTTCTTGTATTGTCTAAAGTTATCAGGAGCTCCCAGGGCTCATGACAGCTGTAAATCTTCAGGCAACGAAGCCTGCGTAGGGGCCCCCTCATGCGCAGGTTTTTTTTGAGTAACAACATTGACAGGAACCAATATGAAAAAGTTTAGACTAGCCTCCTCTGCTGCAGTCACTATTCTCAGTATGCAACCATTTATGTTCGGCCACGGCCAAACCGCCAGCTCCATTTCGGAAATGTTAAGTGAGGGAGATACTTCATTGTCATTTCGCTATCGCTATGAATTCGTCGACCAGGATGGGATCGACGAGGATGCCAATGCATCGACATTAAAGACCAGGATCACTTATAAATCCGCTTCCTACAATGGATTTACCACTTTAATGGAGGTGGATAATGTAACCATTATTGGCGACGAGAATTACCGCACGCCAACCAATGGCAATACCCAGTACCCCATAGTTGCAGATCCTGATGGCACAGATTTTAATCAGGCGTCCCTGACCTATGGCAGTGGCGACTTTAGTGCAACCCTGGGCAGACAGCGTATTCTGCATGCCGGGCAGCGCTTTGTGGGGGGTGTGGGTTTCCGTCAAAATGAACAGACCTATGATGCATTGACATTATCATCCAAGGCTCTGGGCCCTGTGTCCGTTAACTACAGCTATATCTGGGATGTGAACCGTATCTTTGGACCCAAAGACAGCTCGGTTCAGCCCAAGCGCTGGGAATCTGACAGCCACATCATATTGGCTTCAATGTCCCCAGCTGAAGGCCATAGCCTGAGTGGTTATGCCTATCTTTTAGATTTTGCCGATGCTGCAGCCAATTCATCCAGCACCTATGGTGTTGAGTACAGTGGCAAATTCGATGGCTTTGCACTTAAGGCCGCCTATGCTACCCAGTCTGACTATGCTGATAACCCAAACTCCTATGATGCTGACTATATGATGGCCGAGCTAAGTTTGCCATTAAAGCCTATCTCAGTATCTCTGGGTTACGAAGTGCTTGGCAGCGATGAGGGTACAGCTGCATTCAAAACCCCATTGGCAACATTGCATAAGTTTCAGGGTTGGGCTGACAAGTTTCTCGGCACCCCGGCCAATGGCGTTGAAGACACCTATCTAAAACTGGCTGGTAAAGTAGGACCTGCCAAGGTGGCGCTGTTCTACCATGACTACAGTGCAGACTTTGGCGGTGTCGATTTGGGCTCAGAGGTAGATGTAGTTGCCACCTACCCAGTCAGCAAAACTCTGTCTGTGCAGCTTAAATATGCATCCTATGATGCGGATGCTCATGCTTCAGATACAGACAAACTATGGTTTACCATCAGTGCAAAATATTAATCTGACGCTAAGTTAATACCATGTTTGGGCGGCCGCATTGGGCGGCTGCCCATTCTTTTTTAACTAAGACGCAAAATTTAATGATAGCCTCCACCCAAAAGTCAGTGCGCGTTATGCTGGTCGACGACCTGCCAGAACGGGCTGCCATAGTTGACAGTCATCTGGTAGCTGCTGGTTACGATGTTGTCTCACGCTTGCCCACCGCCTCCGGATTGTTGTTTCAAATCGAACAGCACCGGCCAGATATTATTTTGATTGACCTGCAATCTCCCGGCCGCGATGTGCTGGAAAGTCTCTCTGTAATCAATGCGCACAACCCCACACCAGTGGTGATGTTCTCTGAAGAGGAGGACCCGGGCTTTATTGAAGAAGCCGTAGATGCCGGTGTCAGTGCCTACCTTATGGGCAGCTTTGATGCCAATCGGGTAAAGCCAGTTATTGATGTGGCCATAGCCCAGTTTAAATCTTTCCAGTCTCTGCGCCAGGCGCTGGATACCACCAGAGGTCGTCTGGAAAGTTTATCAATCATTGATAAAGCGAAAAGTCTGTTAATCAAACAGCATAAATTTACCGAGCAAGAGGCTCACCAGCAATTGCGCAGTCTCTCTATGGATAGTAATCAGACTATGCAGCAGGCGGCCCAGTGTGTAGTCGCTATCCTTGGCAAAAATAACTAAAAATAAGATGCAGCTATGAATCAAATTACTTCCAACAAATTACCCCCAGCAGAGCGCTCAGACTTAAGCCTTGGCTATATGAGGCTCAGTGACAGCGCACCCATTATTATCGCTCAGGAGTTGGGCCTGTATGCTGATTATGGACTTAATGTCAGTCTCCACCGGGAGGTGTCCTGGGCCAATATCCGCGATAAAATGATTGC
>JABJOY010000033.1 GCA_018664075.1 Porticoccaceae bacterium
CGACAAATGGTCGGGGATGAGGGATTTGAACCCCCGACATCCTGCTCCCAAAGCAGGCGCGCTACCAGACTGCGCTAATCCCCGAATGTGTCTCCATGCGGTCTCTTTCGAGAGCGCGCATAATACTGACAGAGCCGGTTTGCGTCAATGCGAATTCACCACATCTGGCAATTTTAATAGGGATAATAAATACTAATATCAAGAAACTCCGTATATCAACTCAGTGACTCAGGGTAAACTCAGTCAAATAATAGTAAAAAGCAGTCAGAGGCGGGCATGATCGAATTTATTCTCAATGGAAAATTGGTTCAAACTGATGATGAGCCAGATACTCCATTGCTCTGGGTTATCAGAGATACCTTTAAATTAACCGGTTCAAAATTTGGTTGCGGCATAGCCCAGTGCGGTGCCTGTACCATGCACATCGACGGCGGTGCCCAGCAAACCTGTATTTTGCCCATTGCCGCTGTGGCCGGCAAAACAGTGACGACAATTGAAGGTCTTGGCACCCCGGATCGTCTGCATCCGCTGCAGCAGGCCTGGGTCGAACAGGGCGTGCCCCAATGCGGCTACTGTCAATCCGGACAGATTATGAGCGCGGCCTCGCTGCTGACAGATAACCCCAACCCCAACGAAGCCCAGTTAGAAGCAGCTATGGAGCGCAATATCTGCCGCTGTGGCTGCTATCCAAGAATCAAGCAGGCCATATTGTCGGTTGCGGAGCAGACCCAGTCCGGCGCCGTGCAAATGGCCATACCAGTTGCCCCTGAAACTCCCGAAGGGATTCAATCATGAGTGCAATCAAACTGAGCAGACGCGGGTTTCTCAAGGCTACAGGCCTGGTTGGTGGTGGCCTGCTAATCGGTTACATAGCAACTCCTGGTGGCGCCTCACCAGCAGTTATACCTGGTGATGGGGCCATAGCGCCCAATGCCTTTATTCAGATAACCCAGGATAACCAGATTATCTTTTACAGTCCCAGAGACGAAATGGGCCAGGGTATCAATATGGGGCTGGCAACCCTGATTGCTGAAGAACTCGATGTGCCAGTGGACAAAATACAGGTGGAATTTGCCTCGGTTCATGATGATTACCGACACCCGGAATACTGGGTTCAGGGGACAGGTGGCAGTTCATCCATGCGGGTGCATTATTTACCTCTGCGACAGGTGGCTGCAGATACCAGAGCGTTACTCTTAAACGCTGCTGCACTGGACCTTGAAGTAGCACCTGAATCACTGAGTACGCAAGATGGCTATATTCTCAGCAATGGAAAGCGCTACAGATACAGTGACTTTATCGCTACAGCTCAAACCTTGGAGCTGCCTGCAGAGACAGCATTAAAAGCCAAGGCCGAGTTTAAATATATTGGCAAAGAGATGGCCCGTAACGATGCCCTTGCCAAAGCTACTGGCACAGCTATTTTTGGGATGGATATAACTGTACCAGATATGCATTACGCCATTGTTAGCCGCAGCCCCGTCGCTGGAGGAACAGTCAATATTCTTGATGATCGCGCCGCCAGGGCAATGTCTGGCGTCACTGATATTGTGCAGATTGATACAGGTGTGGCAGTTGTAGCCACCTCGTTCTGGAAAGCCAGAAAGGCCGTTGCTGCATTGGATATTGTATGGGACCAGCCAGATTTGGCTAACTTCAGTAATAGCGATATTCGCGCTGATTATCAGACTGCAATAGAGAGCGATAGAGGTACCAGTGAAACCGAAGGCAGCATTGCAGACGGTTTAAGCAAAGCTTCCATGCAGGTGCAGCGCGATTACTGGGCGCCTTACTTAGCCCATACCCCCATGGAGCCTGTTAACGCGGTCGTTAAAATTAGCGACGGCAAGGCTGAACTTTGGGCCGGAACCCAGGCTCCAGGTGTGGCCAGAGGGCTAGTAGCTCGCCATTCGGGACTATCGGTAGAGGACATAACAGTCAACAGTCTGTTCTCTGGCGGTGGCTTTGGTCGTCGAGCTCAGCTGAGTCATATTACCGAAGCCACTCAAATTGCAGTGGCGACAAACAAGACCATCAAGCTGGTATGGACGCGGGAAAATGATCTGCAAAATGGTTGGTTTCGCCAAGCATCTATTATGCAGTTGCGCGCCGGAATAGATACTGAGGGCAAGGTTACCGCCTGGGATGCAACCCGTGCCGGGGGCGACCTGTCGCCACATACGCTGGCAGGTATTTTGCCCGGGGAGCTGCCCCGCACTCCGAAACCGGTAAACGACCTGATATTGAGCGCGACAGAGAGCCTCTACGATGGTTGGTTGATTGACAGTGGTGGGGTTGAGGGGTTGGTCAGTGATTATGATTTTCCCAATAAAAAACTGCGCCATATTTCAGTCAATCATGGCCTGCCGTTAGCAGCCTGGCGTGCAGTGGGGCATTCTTTTACCGCCTTTGCCAAAGAGACGTTGATGGATGAACTTGCGGAAATGGCAGGACTCAATGGCTTCGAATTTCGCCGACGCAACTTGCAAAACAATCCGCGACTGCTGGGCGCTCTGGAAGCTGTTGAGCAGGGGCTTGAGCAATGGGAGATCCCTGCAGGTCACCATATAGGCATTTCCACCCATGGTTCTTTTCAGTCCTTTGTAGCTCAGGCAGCAGAGGTATCAATTGAAGGAAATAAAATACGAGTGCATCGAGTGCTATGCGCTATTGATTGCGGAGCGGTCATTAACCCGGATATTGTTCGCGCCCAGATCGAAGGGGGCATTATGTTTGGCCTCACCGCAGCGCTATACGGAAATATAGAAATTGAAAATGGCGCAGTAGTGCAAAGCAACTTCCACGATTATAAAATGCTGCGCATCAGCGAAGCGCCAGAAGTGGAGGTTTTGATTGTTGAGACTGAGCAAGCGCCCAGTGGAGTAGGTGAGCCGGGGCTGCCACCTATAGCGCCAGCTGTTGCTAATGCCGTCTATCAGGCGACTGGTCAGCGTCTATACTCAATGCCTCTAACATTGGCTTAGGTAACAGGGTATGGACTTAAATCGAGGGGGCCGCCAGTGCCCGCTCTGCCATGGACATTTTGTCGCTGACTACCACATCGATCAAAACAGAAGCTACCTTCACTGTTCTACCTGCTCTCTGGTGTTTGTGCCCAGTGATCAGCAGCTTGATCCAGCGGATGAAAAAGCCGTCTACGACCTGCATCAAAATGCTGCGGATGATAGCTGCTACCGCAAATTCCTCAGTCGTTTGACAGCGCCTATGGGCGAGCGTGTAAAGCCGCGGAGTCATGGCCTGGACTTCGGTTGTGGCCCGGGGCCAACTTTATCGGTGATGATGGAACAGCAGGGCCACCAGATGGCCCTCTATGATATCTACTATGCTGATTACCCTGATGTCTTAGAACAACCATACGACTTTATTACCAGCACTGAGGTGGTTGAACATCTGGCTAACCCCAGAGAGGAACTGGACGGGCTCTGGGCCTTGATTCGCCCTGGTGGTTATCTTGGTTTAATGACCAAGCTGGTTGTAGACCAGCACAGCTTTGCCAGCTGGCACTATAAAAATGACCCCACCCATATCAGCTTTTTCTCAGTAGCCACTTTTAATTATCTGGCGGAATTATGGGAGGCCAATATTGAATTTATTGGTGCTGATGTGATTATTTTGCGCAAATAGCATCCCGGGCTTGAACAAAGGTCAGAGCGGAACGACTGATATCCTGCTCGCTGGTAACCCAGGAGCAAACACTGATACGAATCACTTTTTTGCCCTGCCAAACCGAACTGCCCACCCAGCATTCTCCCGACGCCTGAATATATTCCAGAATCTGCTGGGTAATCTCGTCCTCAGGGCTAGGCGACACAATCACCTGATTAAACACCACATCATTAAGAATATCGAAGCCCGCAGCCCTAAGCTCGTCGGCAAATTGCACTGCGCGCTGATGCAGGCCAAAGACCAGCTCATCGACACCGCTTCTACCCAGATACTTAAGCGCCGCCCATAGTTCCACAGCTCGGGCACGTCGAGACATTTCCGGGGTGTACATCATGCCATCCCGCTTCTCGCCATAGCTTGAGGTGAGATAGTCACCAGAGGCTTGCAGAGCAGTAATCAGAGCCTCTTTATCTCGACACAGCAGAATCCCGCTGTCATAGGGTGTATTTAATGTTTTATGGCCATCCACAGACCAGGAATGAGCTTTATCCATACCCTGGGTCAGATATTTAAGCCGCTGCGTGCCACCAGCCCAGAGGCCAAAAGCGCCATCAATATGCACCCAGGCGCCAGCTTTGTTAGCGTTATCACAGATCTCGCCAAAGGGATCAAAGGCCCCGGAATTTACATTGCCTGCCTGCAGAATAACTATGCAGCTATCATCCAGAGTCGGCATAAATGTGGGGTCAATACGCCCCTGGTCGTCGCCCTCGACCCATTCAATATTGTCCAGACCAAACCCCAGCAGTGCGATGGCTTTAACCACAGCGCCATGGGTATGTCGGCCAGCAATAATACGAATCGATGGGGCACCATTGTGACCCCGAGCATTAAAATCCCAACCCTGATTGGCATAGATACGCAGTCTGGCTGCAGCGAGCCCGCAGAAGATTGCCGAGGAGGTGCCACTGACAAAACCAGCCACAGTGGTGTTCGGCAGACCCAGCAGTTGCTGCAGCCAACCCTCACAGATCTCCTCAAGTTTGGAGGTGATCGGAGACATGACCTGCAGTGCCGTATTTTGATCCCAAAAGTCCGTAAGCCATTTGGTGGCCAGAGTGACTGGAATAACCCCGCCATTAACAAAGCCAAAATAGCGGCCCCCGGTCTGGGCAACTGAGGCAGGGGAGCCGTACTGGTGCAGCTGTTGCAGTATACTGCTGGCATCGCCATTGGTGTTGGGCATATCTTCATCAAACAGGGCCAGATTTGCCAGTGCCTCTGGTTGCGGAAAAACACTGCGCTCCGCAGCCCCGTCAGCATAGTCAAAGGCATAACCCTGAGCCTGCTTAAAAATCGACTTGAGCTGCTGTTCAGCCCCCATGGTTTGGCGAAGGTCAGTCATTATTTAGAATCTCTATGCTGGTTATATACTGGAACATGGATCACCAGTCGCAGTAAATCATAGACTAAAGTTCTCGCAAAGTTAGAATACCCAAGAGTTCAAATATAACAGTCAATAGGAAGTCCTATGTATAGCGGAAAAACTCTGAGCCTTAAGGCCATTGAAGATGGTTTTGTTGAGATAAACTTCGACAACCAATCTGAGTCAGTTAATAAGTTTAACCAGGAGACTCTGGCTGAGCTGCAAAGTGCGGTGGAAATAATGGCCAGTGCTGCAGATATTCGCGGCTTGCTGCTGACCAGTGGCAAGCCGGTATTTGTAGTGGGCGCCGATATCACTGAGTTCACAGATATGTTCTCCGCTTCAAAACAAGAGTTCCTAGACGGCGCCCAGCATGCCAACGATATTTTTTCCCGGATTGAAGATATGCCATTTCCCTCGGTTGCTGCCATTAATGGCTTTGCCCTGGGTGGTGGATTCGAAGTCTGCCTGGCCTGCGACAGCAGGGTAATAGCCGCAAATGCTGCGGTTGGTCTGCCGGAAACTGGCCTGGGTATTTTACCCGGCTGGGGTGGCACAGTGCGTCTGCCCCGTCTGGCTGGCTACTCGATTGCTGTGCAGTGGATCACTTCTGGCAGCCAGCAAAAACCCGAGGCAGCTCTGGCTGCAGGTGCAGTAGACAAAGTTGTGGCACCTGAGGCACTGCGTGAGGAGTCTCTTAAGCTGCTGGCAGAACTTGCCGATGGGAGCCGTGATTACAGCGCCCGCCGCAGCCAGAAACTTAGCCCGCTGACAGAGACCTCTGAAGCGCTTAGCGGTATGTCAGATAAGTTTCAGTCGATGATTCAGGGTTCTACTGGCAATCATTATCCAGCACCTATAAAGGTGGTTGAGCTAATAACCAAGGCGGCGACTGCTGGTCGTGACGAAGCCATTGCTCTGGAGAACCTGGCCTTTTATGAGATTTCCCAAACTCCTCAGGCCCGCGCATTGGTTGGTCTATTCCTCAGTGATCAGTTTATTGCCAAACGAGCCAAGGGCTATGCCCTGGCCTTGGGCGAGAAATTGGCCCCTGTTGCCCATGCTGGTGTTATTGGCGCCGGTATTATGGGTGGAGGTATTGCCTACCAAAATGCGGTTAAGGGCTTCTCTGTAGTGATGAAGGATATTGCCGAGCCAGCGCTGGACCTGGGTATCAATGAGGCTAACAAGCTGCTAGGCAAGTCAGTTAAGCGGGGCAAGCTGACTGAGGAGGCTGCAGCACAAATCCTGGATAAAATAACACCTACTCTGGAAGATGAGGCTATTGCTGACTGCGATATGCTGGTTGAGGCAGTGGTGGAGCTTGAGTCAGTCAAAAAGCAGGTTTTACCTGCCATTGAATCTCAGGTTTCGGCCTCTGCAACTATTACATCAAACACCTCAACAATTAGCATTAACCGCCTGGCTGAGTCCCTAGAGCGCCCAGAAAACTTCTGCGGCATGCATTTCTTTAACCCGGTTCACGCCATGAAACTGGTGGAGATTATTCGCGGCGAAAAGACCTCAGATAAAACCATAGCGGCGGTATGCAACTATGCTCTGGGTCTTGGTAAAAAGCCGATTGTGGTCAATGATTGTCCAGGCTTTTTGGTCAACCGCGTACTTTTTGCCATGACCTTTGGTCTGGAAATTCTACTTAAGGAAGGTGCTGACTTTCAGCAGGTCGATAAGGTAATGGAAGCCTGGGGCCTGCCTATGGGCCCGGCCTATCTAATGGATGTCATTGGCATTGATACCATTATCCATTGCTACAGCTCTATGATTGAAGGCCTGCCTGAGCGCTATATCAAAGGCGATAACTGGCCCACTGAGACTATCCATGGCGCTGGTCGTTTAGGACAGAAAAATGGTCTTGGCTACTATAAATATGAGTTAAATGAAAAAGGTAAGCCCGCCAAGCTGGTGGATGTAGAAGCAGTAGCTCTGCTTGAATCTATTGCCGGCCCAGCCCATCAGGTAGATGCCGCTGAAATTGTTGATCGTCTCTTGGTTTCCATGGCTATGGAGATGGTGCGCTGTCTGGAGGAGGGCATTGTGGCCTCTCCGGCCGAAGCCGATATGGCCCTGATCTATGGCGTTGGTTTCCCCGCCTTTAGAGGCGGGATCTGTCGCTGGATGGATGAAGAGGGACTGCAGTCGATAGTAGATCGAGGTGATAAATATGCACACCTAAGCGAGCTTTATCGGCCCACTGAGAAGCTACGTGAAATGGCTGCAAAAGGCGAATCGCTCTTTTCCTAAAATCTCACTAAATCTAGGCTGACCTGTGCAGTTAGGCTTCCAGAACGTGACCAGCAAGGATGCTGGCCCCAAGACAGGGATATATTCGCGTTCTATCTTGGAGGCCTAACTGCGCGAGTTAGCCGACAATCCAACGTAAATCTGACAGATGTTAGCTTGCCTCTGGCCTGCTTGGGGAACCCTGTAAAAAAGGTCCATCCACACAAATACGCTGACCATCCGGCGCCGCACAGGCACCACAGATACCAACACCACATTTAGTCAGATAATCAATGGCACTAAAGATCTGGTCGTCGCGACAAAACTCACGCTGCACAGCCGCCGCCGCATGAACCATAGGCGAAGGCCCACAGTTATAAAATACCAGTTTATCCAACTCGGCCTGGCTCATTTCCTGCAGACGAGCCCGCAACAACTCCGTGACAAAGCCCTTAAAGCCCTGACTGCCATCATCGGTCGCCACATGAACCTGAGCGATTTTCTGACATTCCTCAAGATAGTACAGGCGCTCGGCAGTGCGAGCACCGGTAAAGACTTCAGCATTGCCAAAATCTCTGGCCAGCTGATAGACAGCAGCCAAACCTGTACCCCCGGCAACCGCCATAATTTTCGCGTCCTCCGGCGGTGAAGCAGCAATACCATGGGGCCCGCGCACATAGACCTCAGTGCCCACAGCCAGATCCATCAGATGATGGGTAAAAGTACCCACATCAATGACAGCCAGCTGAAATGGGTCATCAGACAGGGCAGAGAAAGGCTTCTCACCAACCCCAGGCACCCAGAGAAAAACAAACTCGCCGGCCTGGATATTGATCTTGCGGTCAAAGGTCAGAACACAGATATCCTCACAGACACGCTTATTTTCAACCAGAACAACAGGCTCAAAGTCCATATCTATATCGTAGCGAATATGGGCTTCGGCTTTATCCGAGCCAAAGCTCAGATCTGACTCGAGCTGATTAAAGTAGCTGCCAATATCGTCCGTGGTCATACCGGTCAGAGCAGAACCCACACCAACAATGGTAGAGCCGGCGTTTATAAACTCTCTTGTATCTGCGGCACTGCTGACGCCACCACAGCCAATAATAGGAACATCAGTCACAGCGGCAATCTCGCGGACGCATTTCAGAGCGATTGGCAAAACGCCTTTTCCGGACATGCCGCCAGCGCCATTACTTAAAACCGGCTCGCCATGGGAAGAGGTATACCCAGGCCCCACCGTGTTAATGGCACAGAGCCCATCTGCACCACCGGCAACAGCAGCCAGAGCAATATCGGCAATATTGTCGGTATTCGGGGTTAATTTTGGTATTACCGGGATATCCACCACCGCTTTAACCGCAGCTGTGACTTCTTTTACCATCTCTGGATCCTGGCCCATGGCCATGCCGTAGCCTTTGGCGTGGGGGCAGGATAGATTAAGCTCTAAACCATTGGCTACCGGGGCCATTATTTTGGCCACTTCGACAAACTCCGCAACACTGCCGCCAAAGATAGACACCAACAAAAAGCGATCCTCCGGGATGCGCAGCTGGGCCATGGCATCTGCTGCTATCCGGGCACCGGGGTTAGTCAGGCCAACCGCATTGACAAAGCAGCCAGGGGCATACTGGCTATACACAGGCTCTCTGTTACCAGCCCGAGGTTCAGGGCCCACGCTCTTGGTAGTAATTACACCAATCTGCGGCATATGATCAAACATATACTGGATAATAGGAGTGGTTGTGGTAACAATTCCGGAGGGAATTGTGAAAGGGCCTGAAAGGGTCTTGCCGAGAAATTCTGTATTCAAGATGGTTCGCTCGAAACTGGTTGTGATATTGAATTTACGCAGGTGGCGATTATACCGATTTAAGAGACCTTAGTCTGCTTCGATTTACTGAAGGGCACAAAAAAGGGCGGAGATAAACTCCACCCTTTTTTGCAGCCAATTCCGGGATTAGAACTGGTTCATGGTGTTGTCTTTGCCTGAGGCTTTCAGTGCTGCGTCGCCGGCAAAATATTCTTTGTGATCATCGCCCATATCAGAGCCCGCCATATTCTGATGCTTAACACAGGCAATGCCCTGACGGATTTCCTTGCGCTGCACACCAGCCACATAGCCCAGCATACCCTGTTCGCCGAAGTACTCCTTAGCCAGATTATCTGTAGACAGGGCAGCAGTATGGTAGGTCGGCAAGGTAATAAGGTGGTGGAAGATCCCAGCCTCTCTCGCGGCATCGGCCTGGAATGTACGGATCTTATTGTCAGCCTCAGTGGCCAACTCTGTTCCATCGTAACTAACATTCATCAGGTCAGCGCGGTCGTAAGCAAACAGGTCCTTGCCAGCCTCTGCCCAGGCGTCAAAGATCTGCTGACGGAAATTTAGTGTCCAGTTAAAGGAAGGTGAGTTGTTGTATACCAGTTTGGCATTGGGTACCACTTTACGGATCTCATCAATCATGCCGCCAATCTGGCCAATATGAGGCTTCTCAGTCTCGATCCAGATCATATCTGCCCCGTTTTGTAGGCTGGTGATGCTATCGAGAATACAGCGAGCCTCACCAGTACCCGGCTTAAACTGGAACAGGTTGCTGGGCAGACGCTTGGGACGCACCAGCTTGCCATTTTGATTAATCACCACATCGCCATTGTTCATATCAGCAGCAGAGACTTCTTCAACATCAAGGAAGCTGTTGTACTGGTCACCAAGATCACCAGGCTGCTCAGTCACAGCAATCTGCTTGGTCAGACCTGCGCCCAGGGAGTCAGTGCGGGCGACGATAACGCCGTCGTCAACACCAAGCTCGAGAAAGGCGTAGCGGACTGCATTAATCTTGGCCAGGAAGTCTGCATGGGGCACAGTCACTTTGCCATCTTGGTGGCCACATTGCTTTTCATCCGACACCTGATTTTCGATTTGAATACAGCAGGCGCCAGCTTCAATCATTTGCTTGGCCATAAGGTAGGTAGCCTCAGCATTGCCAAAACCTGCGTCAATATCAGCAATAATTGGCACTACATGGGTCTGGAAGTTATCTATCTTGTCCTGTAATGCTGCCTTAGCGTCGCCGCTGGCTGCATCCAACTCGCGGAACAGGCCGCCCAGTTCACGGGCATCCGCCTGACGTAAGAAGGTGTAAAGCTCGCCAATCAGAGAGGCGACAGAGGTCTTTTCATGCATCGACTGGTCGGGCAGGGGGCCAAACTCAGAGCGCAGCGCTGCAACCATCCAACCTGACAGATAAAGGTATTTCTTGTCGGTGGTACCAAAATGCTTCTTGATCGATATCAGCTTCTGCTGGCCAATAAAACCGTGCCAGCAACCCAGTGACTGGGTGTAAGCGCTAGGGTCAGCATCGTACTGATCCATATCTGCACGCATAATGCCAGCCGTATATCTGGCAATATCCAGGCCAGTTTGAAAGCGGTTTTGAGCGCGCATACGGGCAGCTGACTCAGCATTGATTGCGTTCCAACCGCCGGACATGTTCTCTTTAAGCTTTGCCACTGCGGCTATATCGTTTGAATATGTAGACATGATGACCTCCTGATTACCCACTGTTAATTTGACTAAGGACGGAGTTTAGGTATCATGGAACCATTAATCTAATTGATAGTTTGTATTGCGGGCATTCTTTAAATGAATATATCCAGAGTTGATCTTAATCTATTAGTGTACCTCGATGTGCTGCTGCGGGAATGCAACGTTACCAGAGCTGCTGAAGAACTAGGCATTAGCCAGCCCGCCATGTCTAACAGCCTACGCCGGCTGCGGGATCTGTTTAATGACCCCATACTGGTGCGCACCAGTGACGGTATGACACCCACAGACAGGGCGCTGGAACTGCAACCTATGGTGCGAACAGTACTCGCCGCAGCAGAGCAGGCTATATTGCCAAAGACGGAGTTTGACCCCGCCAATTCCTCACGCATATTCCGCATTACCGCCAGCGATTACACAGAATCCACATTATTACCCAGGTTATTGGAAGAACTGCTTAAACAGGCGCCGGATATCCGATTGGATATTATGACCCCCAGTGATATCAGCTTCCATGATGTTGAGCGTGGCAAGGTGGATCTTGTGATCAATCGCTTTGATAGCTTACCCCAGTCATTCCACCAGGTGCATCTGTGGGACGACAGCTTTTCCTGCATGGTCAGCGCCAATAACAAAGTCAAGGATAACTGGAATCTGGACAGCTATCTGGCGGGCAAGCATGTGTGGGTGAGCAAGACAGGGATGGGAGTTGGCGTTGGTATGACACCAGACGATGTACAGAGGCTGGGCTGGGTGGATGAAGCATTGTCCAAGCAGGGGGCCAAACGCCATATATCCGTATTTACCAGACATTACACCTCTGCGCTGTTGATGGCTGAACAGGACAACCTGATCGTCACCATGCCCAGTATGGCCGCCCAGAGCCTGAAACAGGACTCTAACGTGGTTATTTTGCCGCCGCCGTTTGAAATACCCCGCATGCGGCTCAAAATGGTCTGGAGCCCACTGCTCCAGCACGACCCCGGGCATCGCTGGTTGCGACAGTTGATCAAGTCCGTGTCTGAAAAAATGCAGTCCTAGGGGTCTATTTGTAAATCGAATAGCAAAGATACAATCCATACATTTGGAAAATCTAGCTACAGGTCATAGACTCAGGTAATTAATCAAGCTGGAGAGTTTAAGGATCATGCATCCCATAGAGCATTCGGGGCTTAGAATTGCCCCGCCAATTTATAGCCTGGTAACCGAGGATATCTGTCCGGCCGTGGGCATTGATGCAGACGAGTTCTGGCGTGCCTTTGCGAGCATTGTGCACAGATTTGCACCACAGAACATTGCTCTTTTAGATAAGCGGGAGCAGTTGCAGGCTCAGATAGATCAATGGCACCAGAGCAATAAACTCGACTTCCCCAAATACAAAAACTACCTTGAGGATATTGGCTATCTGGTCCCCCAGGGCCCAGACTTTGCCATTAGCCCTAAAAATGTGGACAGGGAAATAGCCATACAGGCCGGGCCCCAGCTTGTGGTACCTATTATGAATGCCCGCTTTGCATTGAATGCAGTAAATGCACGCTGGGGCAGCCTCTATGATGCGCTGTATGGCAATGATGTGATCAGTGAACAGGGCGGAGCAGAGAAAGCGGGCGCCTACAACGCTGTGCGCGGACAAAAAGTGATTGATTATGGCCGCAACTTCCTTGATCAGGCCGCTCCATTAAAAGAGGCTTCCCATGCTCAGGTAAATGCCTACAGAATTAATAATGGTCAGCTTGAACTGTCGCTGACCAATGGCTCTACTGCAGTATTAGATAATCCTCAGCAACTGGCAGGCTATCTGGGCAGCCCAGATACGCCCAGCTCTATATTGTTAAAAAACAATAACTTACATATTGAAATTCAAGTCGATTCTAGCCATCAGGTGGGGGGCAGCGATTTGGCTGGGGTTAAGGATATTGTGCTTGAAGCCGCCCTAACCACCATTATGGACTGCGAGGACTCGGTTGCTGCAGTAGATGCAGAGGATAAGGCACTGGCCTATGGCAACTGGCATGGTCTGATCAATGGCACTTTGGAAGAATCCATTGATAGAGGCGGCAAGACATTTGTCCGGCGTATGAACAATGATCGCGAGTTTGTCGCCCCCAATGGGCAGCAGCTGGTGCTCAAGGGCCGCAGCCTGATGTTTGTGCGCAATGTTGGCCATCTCATGACTAACCCGGCGATTCACTATGACAATGGTCTGGAAATTCCAGAGGGCATTATGGATGCCATGATCACCAGCCTGATTTCAATGCAGGATTTACAGGGATCAAGCAGCCACAGCAACTCCGATGCCGGCAGCATCTATATAGTAAAACCCAAGATGCATGGCCCTGAAGAAGTTACCTTTACCAATGATCTCTTTGATGCCATTGAAGATGCTCTGGGTATGGATCGCCACACCATCAAGGTGGGTATTATGGACGAGGAGCGCCGCACCTCAGTCAACCTCAAAGAATGTATTCGAGCCGCCAGGGGCAGGGTCGTGTTTATTAACACCGGCTTCCTCGATCGCACTGGCGATGAGATTCATACCAGCATGCAGGCAGGGGCGTTTGCCCTTAAGGCAGAGCTGAAAACCATGGCCTGGATCTCAGCCTATGAAGACCAGAATGTAGATGTTGGTCTGGCCTGCGGGTTAAAAGGCAAAGCCCAGATCGGCAAGGGCATGTGGGCAGTACCAGACAATATGGCGGATATGATGCGAGTCAAGATTGGCCATCCCAAAGCCGGGGCCAATACAGCCTGGGTACCATCCCCCACAGCTGCAACTCTGCACGCGATGCACTATCATCAGGTTGATGTTGCCAGCCTTCAGGATGAGTTGATGCAGCGTCAGCCAGCCAATGTCGATGATATTTTAACCATTCCGCTGCTGGGCGACACTCAGCTCAGCGCTGAGCAGATTCAACTTGAGCTGGATAATAACGCCCAGGGCTTGCTCGGCTATGTGGTGCGCTGGGTCGAGCAGGGTGTTGGTTGCTCCAAGGTGCCCGACATTAATAATGTCGGCCTGATGGAAGACAGAGCCACTTTGCGTATTTCCAGCCAGCATATGGCTAACTGGCTGCACCATGGTATCTGTTCAGCTGAGCAGGTTATGGAAACATTGCAGCGCATGGCGGCGGTGGTCGATGGCCAGAATGCCAGTGATGCCGACTATGTGCCCATGAGTACCGACTTTACCAACAGCATTGCCTTTCAGGCCGCCTGCGACCTGGTGTTTAAAGGCCTGGAGCAGCCCAGCGGCTACACCGAGCCGCTGCTACATCAGTATCGTCAGCAAGCCAAGGACTCAGCATAGTGAAACCTACCCCAGACCTCTGTGACCAGTACCCAGAGCTAGTGCGGGTGCTGGAGCCTATGTTGCTCAACTATGGTGGTCGCAAGCAGTTTAGTGGCGCCATAGTAACGGTTAAATGCTTTGAAGATAACTCTTGCGTCAAGCAGCTGGTGGGCACTCCAGGTGAAGGCCGTGTACTGGTGGTGGATGGCGGCGGCAGTATGCGCCGCGCCTGTCTCGGCGATATGCTGGCGGAGAAAGCCTCAAGCAATGGCTGGTCCGGGATTATTATCTATGGCTGTATCCGCGACGTGGATAAAATTATGGCGACAGATATTGGCGTACAGGCCCTTGGTGTACATCCGCTAAAGACCGAGAAAAAGGATATCGGCGAAATTGATATTCCGGTGACCTTTGGTGGACTGACCTTTGTTCCCGGGGAGTATCTCTATGCCGACAATAACGGAGTGGTGGTTTCCGCTGAACCACTGGAATAATCACTGACCATCAGAATCATGCCTGCCGCTATTGCTCCCACAGCTCTTTGCTGACGTCTAACTATACGATCACTAATAATTGTCACAATAATGACTTAACAGTCTGAGTTTTTATTGTGTTTGCAGCATTATTGGAGAAGAATAGCGCCAACCAGATCGACCGACTCGAACCATTATGAAAAAGCTAATTTTTGCCTTTGTCACATTCCTCAGTGGCCTCCTGCTAAGCCCAACAACTCTTGCTGATAACAGCATGGCCGACAAAGGTCCTCTACTGGGCGGCAAGGCACTCAGCCATCCGGTTATCAGTGAATCCGGCATGGTGGTTTCACAGGATATGATTGCCAGTCGGGTAGGGGCAGAGATACTCGCCCAGGGCGGAAATGCCGTCGATGCTGCAGTGGCCACAGGATTTGCTCTAGCCGTGACATTACCCCGGGCGGGCAATCTTGGTGGTGGCGGTTTTATGATGGTTCATCTGGCCGAGAGCAACAAAACCATTGCCATCGACTACCGCGAGATGGCTCCCGGAGAAGCTTTTAGGGATATGTTTCTCGACGGCGAAGGGGATGTGGATAATCTTAAAGCCCGGTTTAGCATCCTTTCTTCCGGAGTTCCCGGCACCGTGGCCGGACTTATATATGCCCAGGAAAATTATGGCGTGCTGAGCCTGAGGCAGGTGCTAAGACCCGCCATTAAACTGGCCCGCAATGGTTTCGCCGTTGGCCCCGACCTGTCAGATTCTCTGCGCTCCCGAGCAGATCGACTACAGAGGGATCCCGGCTCGAAAAAATATTTTTACAAAGCTGATGGCTCGCTGTATCAACACAGAGATAAGCTGGTACAAAAAGATCTGGCCAATACTTTGACAAGAATTATGACTAGTAGAGGCAAAGACTTTTATCAGGGCAAAACTGCAGATTTGATCGTGGATCAGATGCAGCGCTCCGGGGGACTGATCAGCAAACAGGATCTTGCCAACTACAGAGTGGTTGAGCGAACACCAGTCTGTGGCAGTTTCCGCGACCACCGCCTCTGCGCCATGCCGCCGCCATCCTCCGGTGGCGTGCACCTTGTACAGATGCTTAATATTCTTGAGGGCTGGGACCTCAAAGGTATGGGGCACAACAGTGCCGCTTACATTCACCGGCTGGTCGAGACCATGCGTCGGGCCTATGCAGATCGCAGCCTGTATCTGGGTGACCCGGACTTTTTCCCGGTACCTGTGGCTCAGCTTATCGACAAGGGCTATGCGGCTAACTTGCGCAAGCAAATCAATCCAGAGACCTCCAGCCGCTCGGCAGATATCCAGCCGGGACTCAGGGAGGTGGATCGTCCTGTGGAGCGCAGCCAACAGCAGCCAGAGAGCACTGAGACAACCCACTTCAGCACCTGGGATCGCTGGGGCAATGTGGTCAGCAACACCTATACTCTGAATTTTTCCTATGGCAGCGGCATTTCTGTGGCCAGTGCCGGGTTTCTGCTAAACAATGAAATGGATGATTTCTCATCCAAGCCAGGGTTCCCCAATGGCTATGGACTGGTGGGTGGTATCGCCAATGGTATCCAGCCGGGCAAGCGACCACTCAGTTCTATGACACCCACCATTGTGTTCAACGCCGAGGATGAGCCCATGCTGGCGACAGGCAGCCCCGGCGGCAGCACTATTATTACTATCGTGATGCAGATGCTGCTCAATGTTATTGAGTTTGATATGAATATTGCCGAAGCGACCAGAGCCCCAAGAATCCACCATCAATGGCTGCCGGACAATATTTATTATGAGCCGGGGCTCTCTGAGGACAGCAAAGCAGTATTGCGCGATATGGGACATATTCTCAATGACAGCACTGGCCGTCTGGGTGCCTCCCAGAGCATTCACAGACATATCGATGGTCGACTCCATGGAGCAGCAGATAGCCGCAGGCATGGTGCTGGTGCTGTGGCGGCTGAGAGCCCTTAAACAGCTCCTCTTTAAAAGATGTGCCTTAGAAGCCTAAGCTAAGCTTTCAGGCCATTTTCGTAATGGCTGATCACTGCAGAGCCGTCAGACTCAAAAGTCTGGACAGAGGCGGTGCGTTTCTCTCCAGTCTCATCCAAAAGCATTGGGTACTTTGGCTCTGTCATATACTGGGCAAACCATTCCGCCAGTAGCTGATCATCATTTAATGTCTCCAACAGCAGAGATCGGACCTGGGCTATATAGGCCGGTGAAATACTGGCGCGAGCCATCTCAGGCCGCAATGGTGGGTCAGTCAAAAATGTCGGTGCCTGGCCACGACTAAGCAACTCGGTGGCCAGATCGTCGAGCATCTCGGTGGCGGCTGGCGCCCTAAAGCCAATAGAGAACGTAGTGCAGTCGCCTACAGCAGTGCCCCAATGAGCTACTTTAGGCGGTATATAAAGCATATCTCCCGGCTCCAGAATCCATTCATCTGTAGCAGCAAAATCAGCCAGTATTTTTAGATTGGCATTATCTGCCACGGGACTATTGCTGTCGCAATGCTGACCGATCTGCCATTTGCGCCGGCCACTGCCCTGCAGAAGAAAAACATCATAGTAGTCAAAATGCGGGCCGACACCGCCGCCATCCTCAGCATAGCTAACCATAATATCGTCGATACGCCAGGGGGGCAGAAAACCGAAGTGCTGCAACAGCTCGGCGACTTCAGGTACCCATAGATCCACCGCCTGAACCAGCAGTGACCAATTTGACGGTGGCAGGCTGGCAAAGCGCGACTCATCAAATGGACCCTGTTCCATCTGCCAGTCCGAGCCGACAATCAGTCTGGACTCCACCTCTGGCTCGAGAGCCAGGCCAGCCAGCTCATCACCATCAACAGGTGGCTCAAAGTCTGTTATAGCACCGCGCACCAGCAGCGGTTTTTTCTGCCAATAATCGGCGAGAAACTCCTCCGCGCCTATGTCACCAAGAATAGGGAAATCGGCCATTGGTTTGGCCCTTAAAGGTCTGTTGCCTGCTGCCCGGCATTGCCTGTATACAGAGCCGGGGTCAGCTTTTTAAGTTCGGTTTTGGCCTGTTCAGGCATATCCAGAGTATCGATAAATGCCTGTATAGTAGCCTGATCCATTACATTGCCTCTGGTCAGGGCTTTAAGTTTCTCATAGGGCTCTTCAATGCCGTAGCGGCGCATAACTGTTTGAATCGGCTCAGCTAACACTTCCCAGCTGGCATCGAGATCTGCTGTCAAACGTTCATTGTTGAGCTGCAATTTGCCAATACCTTTGTCCAGAGAAGCACAGGCAATCATGCTGTAACCCAGACCTACGCCCATATTGCGCAGCACAGTAGAATCCGTAAGATCTCGCTGCCAGCGGGACACAGGCAGCTTGGTGGCCAGATGCCCATAGATGGCGTTGGCAAGTCCCATATTGCCCTCGGCATTTTCGAAATCGATAGGGTTAACTTTATGGGGCATGGTAGATGAGCCCACTTCGCCAGCAATTGTTTTCTGCTTGAAATAACCCATGGAGATGTAACCCCAAATATCCCGGGAAAAATCAATCAGGATAGTGTTGGCTCTGGCCAGCCCGTCAAATAACTCAGCCATATAATCATGGGGTTCGATCTGGGTGGTGTAGGGATTGAGCTCAAGATCGAGTTGCTCAATAAACTGTTTCGCACTCTGTGCCCAGTCTATTTCAGGGTAGGCACTGATATGGGCATTGTAGTTACCCACGGCACCGTTGATCTTGCCCAGCATAGGCACAGCTGAAATCAGGCTGATCTGCCGCTTAAGGCGATAGGCCACATTGGCGAACTCTTTGCCCACAGTTGTGGGGGAGGCGGTTTGACCATGGGTGCGCGAGAGCATGGGCACATTGGCAAACTCATGGGCCATGGCCGACAATGTGTCGGCAATTTGCTGAAGGGCAGGGACCATCACCTGATCCCGACCCTCTTTAAGCATGAGGGCGTGGGACAGATTATTGATATCTTCCGAGGTGCAGGCAAAGTGAACAAACTCAGAGACTGCATTTAACTCAGGGTTATCTGCGATGGTTTCCTTGATCAGATATTCAACCGCCTTAACATCATGGTTGGTGGTGCGCTCAATCTCTTTGATACGCAACGCCTGTTCAATCGTAAACTTATCAACCAAGTTGTTTAAAGCGGCATTGGCCTCAGGTGAAAATGCGGCCACTTCGGCAATTTGACTGTTAGCCGCAAGATGCTGCAACCAGCGCACCTCAACCATCACCCGATAACGGATTAATCCATACTCACTAAACACGGTGCGCAGGCGCTCCGTCTTAGCGCCATATCGACCATCGATGGGTGAAATAGCAGTGAGAGCAGTGAGGGCGATTTTATCCATATTAAAGGTCCGAGTCGGTGGCTAAATTAGGGCGCCATAATACCGGAAAGCCCAGCGGATTTCATAAATGAATTGAGGCTGATTGCCTGCAATTCTAATATCTACAACCGGGGTAAAGCCCGAGCCAGGGCTTTGCGCCGCAGCATAATATGGGATTGGGCACCACCGAGCTGTTGCCATAAAAAAGCACTTCTGATGGCAGCAAACAGCTGACAGCGAATGCGTCGGGCTATGCCTGGCTGACGCAAATAGGCGGCAGAGCCAGCAACCTGAATACGCATTGATAATGTGCTGACCCATTGCTCATAGAGCGCAGCGATATTGCTGTAGACATTATCATGGGTAATGGAAAAATGTTCCGCCTGACGAGCCGCTTGTCCGATGCCTTCGGCAATATGATTGAGGCGATCTTTATCCCTGGAGAGTTTGCGCGCCAAAAACAATATGGAAACCACATAGCGCAACACCTCTGGTCGATGCTGCAGAGCTGGACTGTCACCGCCAAACAGGGCGCTCATTGACTGTATGCCAAGCTCCAGATTAGCCAAGGGGCCATAGAGCTGCTCAATGGAATCCGGTGTCTGGTTAAGCAGTGAACTCATGCCCAGTTCCAGGGCTGCAGTCGGGGCTTCCCCGGTATGAGCCAGATCAGCCACCAGCTCGCAGGCTTGAAATACAGCGGCCAGAGCCACGGCCTGCTCTGTGGTAGGTTTAGAAAAAAACATATTAGGGGTTACTGTTCCAGGTGGATTCGATCGTGCCGCCGCCAAGACAGTGATCGTCGAGATAAAACACCACTGACTGCCCGGGGGTGACGGCCCTCTGGGGTTGATCAAAACTGACCTGGCAGGAGCCATTTTCTATACTGGACACCCAGCACTGCTGATCCGGCTGTCGATAGCGAGTCTTTGCCCAACACTGGAATGGTTGTTCCGGTACTCCGTTAATCCAGTTAATTTCACTGGCAGCCAGACAGTCGGTAAATAGCAGCTGGTGCTGGGATCCCTGGCCGACAATAAGAATATTATTGTCCAGATCCTTATCCAATGTGTACCAGGGCTCCTCGCTGCTATCTTTTACCCCGCCAATACCAAGGCCCTGACGCTGGCCCAGGGTATAGAACATCAACCCCTGGTGCTCACCCATAAGCAACCCCTCGGGAGTGCGCATCTCGCCAGGTTGAGCGGGCAGGTACTGCTCAAGGAAATCTTTAAAGCGACGCTCGCCGATAAAACAAATACCAGTGCTGTCTTTTTTGGTTGAGGTAACAAACCCATGATTGTCTGCTAGGGCGCGAACCTCCGACTTTTGCAGTTCACCCACAGGAAATAACGACCTGGCAAATGCAGCCTCTGGCACTGCATGCAAGAAGTAGCTCTGGTCTTTATTGTTATCCAGACCTTTTAGCAGCCGGGCCTGACCATCCTGACTGGCGAGTCTGGTGTAATGGCCGGTGGCAATATAATCAGCGCCAAGAATTTGCGCATAATCGAGAAATACTTTGAATTTGATCTCACGGTTGCACAGGATATCCGGGTTTGGTGTGCGTCCGGCGCGGTACTCTGCAAGAAAGTACTCAAATACATTGTCCCAGTAATCTGCGGCAAAATTAGCCGTATGCAGGACAATATTAAGCCGGTCACAAACCTGCTGGGCATCGGCGAGGTCCGCTTTAGCAGTGCAGTATTCCGAGCCATCATCTTCATCCCAGTTCTTCATAAACAGGCCTTCGACCTGATAACCCTGCTGGATCAGCAAAAGCGCGGCCACCGATGAATCGACGCCGCCGGACATGCCGACAATAACTTTTTCCATTGCACTCATGAACTCTCTGCTATCAAGCTGCTAAAACTGGGGGGTACTATAATTCGTTGCGAAATATTTCCAAAGGAAAAATGCGCCCGGCGCGATAATCTTCAATACAACCCAATACCATCTCGCTGCGCAATCGATGTTTTTCCGCCTCAATTTCTTCAAGTGACATCCACAATGCGCAATCAATATCGGAATCCAGCTCTGATTCCGAGTTGAAATTTATTGCCCTAGCAACAAAGCTCATCCGGTAGTAAGTGACCCCATTGCTCTTTGCGTAGTAGGTGGAAATACCGAGAAAACCGCTGATCGAGACATCCCAGCCTGTCTCCTCCAATGTTTCACGTACCGCAGCTCGCAAAATATCCTCCCCAGGCTCCACATGACCGGCGGGCTGATTAATCATCTGGCGACCAAACTTGGTTTCCTTGACCATTAGATAGCGGTCATCTTTCTCAACCACAGTTGCAACGGTAAGATGTATCCGGTCTGGCATGGTAATGTCCTTGTTATCTGCTGTTAAAACCACTGGCAGGGGCTTCAACCAAACGATACTCGCCTGGCTGTAAATCCTGCAGTGTCAATTCACCTATGGCAGCCCGCACCAGTCGCAGGCAAGGCAAGTCAACTGCTGCAGTCATTCTGCGCACCTGCCGATTGCGACCCTCAGCAATAACAAGCTCAATCCAGCTATCTGGGATTGACTTGCGCACGCGAATAGGTGGATTGCGCGGCCACAGGTCTGGTTCAGGAATAAGCCTGCAGGAAACTGCACGGGCAGGACCGTCTTTTAATACCACCCCAGCACAGAGAGCATCACAATGGGCCTGGGTTGCGCTGCCTTCCACCTGCGCCCAGTAGGTTTTGCGCAGCTTGTATTTTGGGTGGCTAATCTGAGCCTGGAGTTTGCCGTCGTCTGTGAGTAGCAAAAGTCCCTCAGAATCGTAGTCAAGGCGGCCGGCAGGGTAGACAGATTTTATATCCACAAACTCAGCCAGAGTCTGTTTACCAGAGTTGTCGGTGAACTGGCTCAGCACCTGATAGGGCTTATTTAATAAAATCAGTCTGGGGGGCATTATTTTCTCCATTTATACCCATTGTAAATGAAACAGGGTTACAAAAAACCGAAGAACTCATGCTAAAATAACGCCATCTGGTAAATTTTTTACAAAACACAACTTAAAGCTTATCTTTCTCGGAGATTATAATGGGTTACCAACATATCCAGGTTCCACAATCTGGTGAAAAAATCACAGTCAATGCTGACTTCTCGCTCAACGTACCTAACCATCCAATCATCCCATTTATTGAAGGAGATGGTATTGGTGTCGATATCACTCCAGTAATGGTTAAAGTCATTGATGCTGCTGTAGCAAAAGCCTACGACGGCAGCAAGCAGATCTCCTGGATGGAAGTTTACTGCGGCGAAAAAGCGGCAGAGCTGTATGAAGGCGATTGGTTCCCTGCAGAAACTCTGGAAGCCGTTAAAGACTATGCGGTTTCCATCAAAGGCCCCCTGACCACACCTGTTGGCGGTGGTTTTAGATCCCTCAACGTAGCATTGCGCCAGGAACTCGACCTGTTTGTTTGTCAGCGTCCAGTGCGTTGGTTTGAAGGTGTGCCTTCACCAGTTAAAGAACCCAACAAGGTAGATATGTGTATCTTCCGTGAAAACTCTGAAGATATTTACGCCGGTATTGAATGGCGCGCCGGTACTGAAGAAGCCACCAAGGTTATCAAGTTCCTGCAAGACGAGATGAGCGTGACCAAGATTCGTTTTGACGAAAACTGTGGTATTGGTGTTAAGCCTGTATCAGAGCAGGGCACCAAGCGCCTGGTCAGCAAAGCGATCCAATATGCCATTGACCAGAACAAGCCAAGCGTCACTTTGGTGCACAAAGGCAATATTATGAAGTTCACCGAAGGCGCATTCTGCGACTGGGGCTATGAAGTTGCTGTAGAGCAGTTTGGTGGTGAGCCTCTGGATGGTGGCCCCTGGCATGTGGTTAAAAACCCTAACACTGGCGAAGATATTATTATCAAAGATGTGATCGCCGACGCCATGCTACAGCAGATTATTCTGCGCCCAGACGAGTACTCAGTTCTGGCTACATTAAACCTCAATGGCGACTACATCTCTGACGCTCTGGCAGCTCAGGTAGGTGGTATCGGTATAGCACCGGGCGCCAATCTGTCTGACGACGTTGCAATCTTTGAAGCTACCCACGGTACTGCACCCAAGTACGCAGGTCAGGACAAGGTAAACCCAGGCTCACTGATCCTGTCTGCAGAAATGATGCTGCGTCACCTCGGTTGGGGCGAAGCGGCTGATCTGGTTGTTAAAGGTATCGAAGGCGCTATCTCAGAGAAGAAAGTAACCTATGATTTTGAGCGACTGATGGACGACGCTACTCTGATGTCCTGTTCAGAATTTGGTGATGCCATGATCGCAAATATGTAGTCACCAGCCTGGCTCGATGAAAAAAACCGGTACTGATTATCAGCACCGGTTTTTTTATTCTCTGCTTCGCTGTTGCTCTAGACCAGAGCGGTCTTGACAGCTGAGTCTTCAGCCGAGTCTAGAGGATCGTCCTCAGGCTCAACACTAGGGTCAAACGGAATAATATTAGTGGCATGTAAGCCCTTGTTTCCGCGCTGGACCTCATAGGTCACCGCCTGACCTGCTTTGAGAGTCTTGTATCCTTCAACATTTATTGCACTGTAGTGCACAAAAATATCGCCTTCACCGCCTTCTGGGATAATAAAGCCAAACCCTTTGGCGTTACTGAACCATTTTATTGTTCCTGTATTTGACATAACCTGTCGCCTTCGTCCGTTGAAGCGTTATTGTAGAGAGCGAACATCATGACGCTCATTCGTTGCCTTTCTTAGAGGCAACATAACTAAATATCTGTAATTTTCTGTCAAGTACCGCTCGTCGGTTTTTAGCTGCACTGTTCTGATGTAAGATGTCGGCACTCTTTTACTGATAAGTATTCGGCTGTTTTGATATGAGCGAAAAAGAAAATTCACCAATTTGGCAACATGAAAGCGATACTGTGGTCGAACAATCAAGGCCAAAGTTAAAAAAGCCCCGTATGTTTCAGGTAGTACTGTTAAATGATGATTACACACCAATGGAATTTGTAGTTGAGCTAATCGAACAGTTTTTTTATAAGTCGAGGGAAAATGCGACTCGAATCATGCTTAAAATACACACCGAGGGAAAGGGCGTCTGTGGCATCTATACTGAAGATGTAGCAGAGACGAAAGCGGCAGTAGTAAATCAATACTCGATGGACCACCAGCATCCGCTTCTGTGTGAAATAGAACCCTGTAACGACGACGAAGAGTCATAATTATGTTAAGTAGAGAACTTGAAGTCACCCTCAATCTGGCGTTTAAAAATGCACGTGAGAAACGGCATGAGTTTATGACCGTGGAACATCTACTGTTGGCATTGCTCGACGACGCTTCCGCTTCCAATGTGCTTAGGGCCTGCGGTGCCGACCTGGATATTCTGCGCCAGGACCTGATCGAATTTATCGATTCCACCATTCCCACTATTCCCGAGACTCAGCTAGAGCAGGAGACCCAGCCCACCCACGGTTTCCAGCGAGTGTTACAGCGAGCTGTTTTTCAGGTTAATTCCGCCAACAATAGCGAAGTAATGGGTGCCAATGTAGTGGTAGCCATATTTTCAGAGCAGGAGAGCCAGGCTGTTTATTTCCTGCGACTGCAGAATGTTGCTCGTATAGATGTGGTTAACTACATCTCCCATGGTATTTCCAAATATGCCGATCAGGCCGACCATGGCCCCGACTCCCACGAAGAGGCCACATCTGATAACGAAACTGGCCAGGAACAAGAGGAAAGCCTGCTCAGCCAGTTTGCCATAAATCTCAATGAACAGGCCACACAAGGGCGTATCGACCCTCTGATAGGACGCAGTGCCGAAGTCGAGCGGGTCAGCCAGATACTTATCCGGCGGCGCAAGAACAATCCACTGTTAGTAGGCGAATCCGGTGTTGGTAAAACCGCCATTGCCGAGGGTTTGGCCAAACTGATTGTCGAGGGCAATGTTCCTGAGCCAATGCAGAACAGTGTGGTTTACAGTCTCGACATGGGTTCATTACTGGCAGGTACCAAATATCGCGGTGATTTTGAAAAACGTCTCAAAGGGATTATTGCCGAGCTGGTCAAGAAAGAAAAATCCATACTCTTTATCGATGAGATCCACACTATTATTGGTGCAGGTGCTGCATCCGGTGGGGTGATGGATGCATCCAACCTGCTCAAACCGCTGCTCTCGTCAGGGCAGTTGCGCTGTGTCGGCTCAACCACCTATCAGGAATACCGTGGTATCTTTGAGAAAGACAATGCTTTGTCTCGACGCTTCCAGAAGATAGATGTACCAGAGCCCAGCATTCAGGAGACCTATGAAATTCTTAAAGGTCTGAAGTCCAGATTTGAAGATCACCATGACCTCAAGTTTACCAACCCCGCGCTCAAAGTGGCAGCCGAGCTATCCAGCCGCCATATTAATGACCGCTTTTTGCCGGACAAGGCGATTGATGTAATAGATGAAGCAGGGGCCTACCAGCGCCTGCAGCCTGAGTCGCGACGCAAAAAGACCATTGGTGTCAGTGATATTGAACTGGTTATCTCCAAGATCGCCCGCATTCCAGCTAAGAGCGTGTCCAGCTCGGACAAAGCCCAGCTTAAGGGCCTGGCTGAAAAGCTTAAAATGGTAGTATTCGGTCAGGATCCAGCTATCGATGCACTGGCAACCTCGATCAAGCTTGCTCGCGCTGGCTTGCGTGAAGGTGAAAAACCCATAGGCAGCTTCCTGTTTGCCGGGCCCACAGGTGTTGGTAAAACCGAAGTGAGCCGTCAGCTGGCCAATGTATTGGGCGTCGAGCTGGTGCGCTTTGATATGTCTGAATATATGGAGCGCCACACGGTCTCCAGGCTAATTGGTGCGCCTCCAGGTTATGTTGGTTACGATCAGGGTGGTTTGCTGACAGAGGCCGTCACCAAGCAACCACATTCCGTTATTCTTTTAGATGAGGTCGAGAAAGCCCATCCAGATGTGTTTAATCTGCTACTGCAGGTGATGGATCACGGCACCCTGACCGACAACAATGGTCGCAAAGCAGATTTCCGCAATGTGATTCTGATTATGACCACCAATGCCGGCGCAGAACTGATGAGTCGCGCCTCAATTGGCTTCTCCAAGCAGGACCATGCCACCGACGGTATGGAAGCCATTAAAAAGATGTTTACGCCGGAGTTCCGCAACAGGCTTGATAGCATTGTGCAGTTTGGTGAGCTTAGTCTGAAAGTCATTCAAACCGTGGTGGATAAATTTCTGGTGCAGTTGCAGTCCCAGCTCGACGAGAAAAAGGTGTTTCTCGATGTGGACGATGACGCGCGACTGTGGCTGGCAGAAAATGGCTATGATGCCAAAATGGGCGCTCGCCCCATGGACCGACTGATTCAGGAGAAGATCAAGAAGCCCCTGGCGGAAGAAGTGCTGTTCGGCAGCCTTGCAGACAAGGGTGGTACAGTGTTTGTGACAGTAGAAGACAACCAGCTAGCTGTTTCAACCGAGGCAAAATAAGCCCTAGTAGGCAAAAGTGCTAGCCAAATACGGAGTATACGAGAACGAGATAACCCAGGTTATCTCGTTTTTTTTGTCTTCGATAAAATCGCTGAAGAAGCTGGTTCGGGCTAGCGCTCGCGGAAGGTAATACGACCTTTGGTCAGGTCATAGGGAGTCATCTCAACCTTGACCTTATCTCCAGTCAGAATGCGGATATAATGCTTGCGCATCTTGCCCGAAATATGCGCAATAATAACATGGTCGTTTTCGAGCTTGACTCTAAAAGTGGTGTTCGGCAGGGTATCAATGACCTCGCCTTCAAATTCAATGTGATCTTCCTTCGCCATACGTAATTATCATGCCTGTAAAAAAGGGCGCAGTTTGCCCTAAAATCGCAGCTTTAGCAAAGTCATTCGTGCAAACGCCAGGTATTTTCCTGCAGCAATTCCAATGGACTGTAGTTGGTTTTGTACCTCATTTTTTGGCAGTCAGAAATCCAATAGCCAAGATAGAGATAATCCATAGCTAATTCCTGAGCCAGATTGATCTGCAATAATACCGCCAGGTTACCCAGCCCACGGGTCGACTGGTCCGGTTCAAAATAGGTATAAATAGCCGACAGGGCATTCGGTAGACTGTCCACAACAGCGCAACCAATCAACTCTCCATCTACTCGCAACTCAAGAAAACCAGTACATTCCCAAGCGTTGCCGAGAAATTGCTCAAACTGGGTGCGGGAAGGAGGAAACATATCCCCCTGATAATGGCGACCGCGAATATAGCGGTCGTACAAAGGGTAGTGCTCGTCAAAATCCAGCGTTGAGACCTGCTTGACCTGGACGTCCTGGTTGCGCTTAAGACAGCGCTTCTGGGAGCGACTAGGGACAAAAGCCTCCACAGGTATGCGTGCAGGTATGCAGGATTTACAGTCGGTGCAAAATGGTGAATAAAGATAGGGGCCGCTGCGCCGAAAGCCCATGGCACTCATGCGCCCGTAGAGCTCCGAGCTAATGGCGATATCAGGATCCACAAAGGCAGTTGTCGACTGACGCTGCTCAAGATAGCTGCATTCATGAGGCTCGGTTAGCAGCAATCTGATCTTGCCAATATCTGGAGAAATGTCTCTAGTCATAATAGAAGCGGCTCAACTTTGAATTAACACTCAGGTTGATTAAAACCCCAAGTTAATTAAACCCTAAGCCTAGTTGATAGGCTGCAGTTACTCAATGCCTACCAGCTTACGGGTCTGGCCTCGGGCCACTGCAAACCGCTGTCGCGGTGTGCTGCAAGCCAGTTGAGGTATTGCTCACGGGGCATTGACTGAGCCCCCATTTGCTCGAGGTGAGGGTTGTTGATCTGGCAATCCAACAGGTTAAACTTCTGACCAATTAGCCATTGGCACAGATAGGCCATGGCCACTTTAGAGCCATTGGTGCGTCCGCTAAACATCGACTCACCACAAAAAACACTGCCGACAGCCACCCCATAAATACCACCAGCCAGCTTATCCCCAGCCCAGACCTCTACCGAATGGGCATAACCGACCTGATGTAACTGGCAATAGGCCTCAATCATTTCATCAATGATCCAGGTACCAGTATCATCAGTGCGAGGCGCAGCACAGGCTTCAACTACCTGGGCAAAGGCCTCGTCAGTACTGACTCGAAACTGGCCCTGACGCAGGCAGCGCCGCAGACTTCTGGAAATATGTAGCTGCTCGGGAATTAACACACAGCGGCTGGCAGGGCTCCACCACAGAATAGGGTCATCATCCTGATACCAGGGAAAAATACCCTGCCGGTATGCCGACATTAGCGTGGACGGACTGAGGTTGCCACCCACAGCGAGAAGCCCATCGGGCTCCTCGACTGCAGTATTGGGGTTGGGAAAGCATGGAGAATCCGAATCCAGCAAGCACAGATTCATAAGATCAGATTACTGATCGAGAAACCGCTCGGCATCCAGAGCTGCCATACAGCCGCTGCCCGCAGAGGTAACCGCCTGGCGATAGACATGATCAGCCACATCACCAGCAGCAAACACACCTTTGACGCTAGTTTCCGTGGCATTGCCCGCCAGACCACCAGCAATGGTCAGATAACCATCTTTCATATCCAGCTTATCGGTAAATATATCTGTATTGGGTTTGTGGCCAATGGCAATAAACACACCCATCACATCAATCTGCTTGGTCTTGTCGCCATTGCTGTCGACAAGCTGAATACCAGTAACACCGGCATCATCACCCAGCACTTCACCCAGATTCTGGTTCCATTCAATGCTGATATTGCCATTTTTTTCTTTCTCAAATAATTTGTCCTGCAGCATCTTCTCGGCACGCAAGGCATCACGCCTGTGCACCAGAACCACCTCAGAACAAATGTTAGACAAATACAGAGCCTCTTCAACCGCCGTATTGCCGCCACCGATCACAGCAACCTTCTGGTTGCGGTAAAAGAAACCATCACAGGTCGCACAGGCGGAAACCCCCTTACCCATAAATGCCTCTTCAGAGGGCAGTCCCAGATACTGGGCCGAAGCGCCCGTTGCAATAATCAGCGCATCGCAGGTGTAGCTGCTTGTACCTACCAGCGTAAATGGCTTTTTCGACACATCAACAGAGTCGATATGATCAAAAATAGTCTTGGTATCAAAACGCTCCGCGTGCTTTTGCATGCGCACCATCAGATCCGGCCCCTGCACGCCGTCGGCATCACCAGGCCAGTTGTCCACATCCGTGGTCGTAGTCAATTGACCACCTTGCTGAATACCAGTGATTACAACCGGGTTGAGGTTGGCTCGGGCGGCATAGACTGCGGCGGTCCAGCCAGCTGGGCCAGAACCAAGAATAATCAATGGATAATGCTGTGAATCGGACATAAAACAAACTCTATGGGTAGTTGGGTGGCGAATATTCGCCGCGGGAAACTCTCAGGCTGCGTATGATAATGAATCCCGTCGCCATCACCAAATAGGTTTTTTAAATTCCTTACATAGTTAGTTAATATCGGCCTCTGCGGCATGCGGTTTACGGGAGAATCAGCTACACTTGGCGCCTAAACTTATTCAGGGAAGGGCCCCCATTGGCCAGGCAGACAACTAAACAAGATAAAGCCCCAATATCCAGCGATATTGCCAGCAGCTCTCGAATCAAGAGGCTGGTAGCCGAGGGAGGGTTGATCAGCTGGATCGTACTCTGTGTGATCCTGTTGTTGGCTCTGTTAACTTACTCAGCCAATGATGCCAGCTGGGGACATGCCACCACTAGCGGCCAGGTAGCCAATGCAGTGGGGCCTGTGGGTGCCAATACCGCCGATATGTTTCTGCGCTTCTTCGGTGCCATCTCATATCTATTCCCAGTGCTGCTGGCCCTGCGAGCACTACAGATACTGCGCACACATTTCTTGCGGGAATCAGACGAGTTTGATTCCGTCACCTTTATACTTCGCCTTATCGGTTTCGCGCTGGTTATGATTAGCGCCACCTCATTGGCCAATATCCAATTTGCCGATATGGCCCACAGTTACCCTGAAGGCCCCGGTGGTATTCTGGGTAAAAGTATCGGCGATGCCAGCATGGCGGCCTTCAGCTATACCGGCAGCACCTTAATACTCATGGCCCTGTTCCTGTTTGGTCTGACCGTATTCGCCGATATCTCCTGGATTCAGCTGATTGATCGTATCGGCAGCAGCGCCATTGACCTCAGCCACAGGTTCTCCAGCTATATGGCCGAGCGCAAACGCAATAAAGAAGAGCTGCGCCAGTCTCAGGAAGCACTGTCAGAGCGACAGGTCAAAGTGGAGGCCGTCGCCAAGTCGAAAAAACAGCGCCTGCCTCCAACTATTAAGACCCCGGTAGCCAAGCCCCAGGTGAGCCCCAGAATTGAGCGCGAAAAACAACAGACATTATTTGCCGACGCCGATGTGGCAGGCTCTCTGCCCCAGCTCAACCTATTGGATGCCAGTGATAAAAGTGCCGACTCCGGGTATTCCGAAGAATCACTTGAGCACCTGTCGCGGCTTCTGGAATTAAAATTACAGGACTTTGGTATTAAAGCAGAGGTGGTCGAAGTACTGCCCGGGCCCGTGGTCACAAGGTTTGAGATTCAGCCTGCCGCAGGGGTGAAAGTCAGTCGTATCAGCGGTCTCGCAAAGGATCTGGCACGCTCAATGGCAGTTATCAGTGTGCGCGTGGTCGAGGTTATTCCCGGCAAGTCTGTGGTGGGCATTGAAATCCCCAATGAAAAACGTGAAATGGTGCGCCTTAGCGAAGTGCTATCATCGGAAGCTTACGACCGCTCAAGCTCACCCCTGACATTGGCACTCGGCCATGATATCGCCGGTGTGCCAGCGGTTGCCGACCTGGCACGCATGCCCCATCTGCTGGTGGCAGGTACCACAGGTTCAGGTAAATCCGTCGGTATTAATGCTATGTTGCTGAGTCTACTGTTTAAAGCGTCCCCGGATGAAGTAAAGCTGATCCTGATCGACCCCAAAATGCTTGAGCTGTCAGTTTATGACGATATTCCCCACTTGCTGACGCCAGTGATTACCGATATGAAAGATGCCGCCAGTGGTCTGCGCTGGTGCGTTGGCGAGATGGAGCGGCGCTACAAACTGATGGCAGCACTGGGCGTGCGCAACCTGGCAGGTTACAACCGCAAAATTGAAGACGCCATCAAGGCCGGCAACCCCATCAGCGACCCGCTGTGGACCTTTAATCCAGAGGAAATGGGTTGGGACAGCACCCAGGAAGCCCCGGAAGCGCCGCTGCTGGAGACACTGCCCTACATAGTCGTCGTAATTGATGAATTTGCCGATATGATGATGATCGTCGGCAAAAAGGTAGAGCAGCTTATTGCCCGCATCGCCCAGAAGGCCCGAGCCGCAGGCATACATCTGATACTGGCGACCCAGCGCCCCTCAGTGGATGTGATTACCGGACTGATCAAAGCCAATGTGCCATCGCGCATAGCCTTCCAGGTATCATCAAAAATTGATTCTAGAACTATTCTCGACCAGGGCGGAGCAGAGCAACTGCTGGGCCATGGCGATATGCTTTACCTGCCACCGGGCACCAGCGTTCCAGAACGTATCCACGGCTGTTTTGTCGACGACCATGAGGTGCACAAAGTCGTCGCCGACTGGAAGCGGCGGGGCGCGCCTAACTATCTAGAAGAAATCACCGACGAGGCTATGGTGTCATCCATACCAGTTCCCGGGTTTAGCGGCGGCGAAGAGGGTGAGGATGACCCAGAGGCAGATCCGCTTTACGACGAAGCAGTGGCCTTTGTTCTGGAAAGCCGCAAGGCCTCGATCTCATCAGTGCAGAGAAAATTGCGCGTGGGTTACAACCGCGCCGCGCGCCTCATAGAACAGATGGAAGCTGCAGGTGTGGTCAGTCCCATGGGCAGTAATGGCAGCAGAGAGATACTGTCGCCAAAATCCTAAAAAGGACTACTGGATAATCATATATGCGCCTGATCCAATCAATAGTTCCGCTTATAAGCCTGATGCTCAGCTTCAATATTCAGGCCGGTGGCAATGCAGAAGATATCCAGCAATTGAGAAATCTCTTACAGCCTATCAGCAGTCTCTCAGCCCAATTTAAACAGCAGGTTACGGATGCCGATGGCTTTCAACTACAGCAGTCAGAGGGGCTGTTTCAGGTGGCACAACCTAATAATCTGCGCTGGATTGTCGAACAGCCTATGCCCCAGCAGGTGATTTCAAATGGCCTGACACTGTGGCTCTATGACCCTGATCTGGAACAGGTTATTGTACAGCCTTTTGATGCCAGCATTGAATCGACGCCAGCCATTTTATTTTCCGGTGATCTGACCCGCCTCGATAGTGCCTACTTTATTCGTCAGCTATCTCCCGATGTTTTCCAGCTAACACCAGAGCAGGAAGGCAGTCTGTTCAGTGAACTGCAGATTATCTTCGTCGACCAGTTGCCAGCATCCATCAGCCTGACCGATAGCCTGGAGCAGGTCACTCGCATTACCTTTTCTGACGTCCGGCTCAACCCCAGTCTGCCCGCAGCCTTATTTGAATTTGAGATACCTGGGGATATTGATGTGATCAACAATGACAGCTGACCTGTTTAGCCAGCAGCCATATCAGCCTCTGGCCGCACGCATGCGGCC